>JAXHVC010000050.1:0-22483 GCA_034189315.1 Chloroflexota bacterium
AATCTACTACGACCTACGGCTACGGAAAGAAGAGTTCAATATTGCGATTATGGCTAGCGAGCTTGGCTATGGTCCAGTTGGAGGATCACCGGGACAAGATGTATCCTCTCCTTGGCCACACCAATCCAGTGAAGAACATGGCTACTCCAGTTATGACTCGGATTATTCATCGCAACAAGATGGTATCGATCATGACTCAGAATAACAAGGTAGGGATGAGGTATTGACAGCATAAATCCAAAGAGAAGCGACCTTTCGCTCTTGCAAAGCTATAGACCGTACAAACTCGGAATTAACCGGTCCTATTCTGATACGGAGTTAGTCTCGAAAAGTCAACAATGCTAAAATAGTATGATCCCGGACGTATGAATCGCAGAACTCTGCAGCTATTGTTGGGATATATCCGGTTCTACCCAGAATTCCAGGTAGGGTGATGGGTACCCGACAAGATCACGAGGAGGTAGCTAACAGTGGCAGAACCACTTGGGAAATTGGGGAAACCAGATGTTGCTAACTACAGGGATAAGAGGAAGATCTATCTTGTACATCTTATTTTTCAGGGTTCTAATAGTCCCGAAGAATACATGGAGAAGTTCGATCTCTATTGGCAACAGGTAGAAGACCATGTCAACAACCTTGAGATAAGGATAGGTAAAGCGGACCACATCTATCACGAGGCCATCACGTCTGAAAATGACAATGCCTTGGATTTACTAGAAAGGTTTAGCCCAAAAACACACGAGATCACTCTCGACAGATGTAGGCGAGGAGCAACATTGGAGTCTACGGAAGATAAGAGCTTATGCGACGAAAGCGCTGATTGGGAAAGGTGCCTTATGGTGGGACTGATCAGCGAAAAGGCAGCCAAGATGATCTCGGAACTCTATGTCGATGTTTCTCGAAAGAGATACGAGCACATCTCCAATAAGATCGACCAGACACTGAAAGAAGGGGAGGCAGGTATACTATTTGTCAGAGAAGGGCATATGGTCCAATTCCCACGGGACATAGAGGTATTTAGCGTATCTCCTCCTGCATTGGATGATATACACCGCTGGTATCGAGAGCGGCGGAACGCGGAAACAATGTAACAAAGAGCACTTTTACCAAGGCTTCTCACAACGAGTCTGATCTAGATTGTCAGCCAATCTTTAGAAGTCATCTCCATAAGATGACTATGTCAGCCTAGTTCTTATGTCGAGTTAACACTATCAGCTCGGGCAATTTGCCAATGCCCTTCCTCGCAAGAGAGAACGCTGCTATACACGGATAGTACAAGGAGAGCGACGTGAAAGAGTGCAAGATTGGGGCTAATACTTCTAAGTGCAACTGTAGCTACGAACCGTGTAGCAGAAAAGGCATTTGCTGTGAATGCATGCAATACCACTTCAAAAGCGGCGAATTCCCTGCATGCTACTTTCCCGACGATGTAGAAAAGACCTACAATCGTTCCATTGATAAGTTCATAGAAATATATCAAAAACGGGGACGCTGGTGGTGAGAGGAAACCATCATCTTTGGGCATGTGAATTAACGTGAGCCCCATCCTATGAGTTGAGGCTCACGTTACAAATGATCTACTATTACTATAATGCCTGTTCCGTTCTCTGAATGACTTCCTCCTGGAGTTGACCTGATAAGTCCACGAAATAGGCGGAATATCCGGCCACTCTGACAGTCAGCCCGGCATGCTCTTCAGGAGTCTGCTGTGCACTTCGCAAGACTTCCTTATCAATTACGTTAAACTGAATATGATGTATACCAAGATCATGCCATGTCTTTATATATGAAGCAAACACATCTCGCTTATCGTTCTCTAGAAATTGTGGCAGGAATCTCTGATTGAGCAAGTGATTATAAGATGCAATGGGATCTATCTTCGAGATCGATTTCAATACTGCAGTGGGCCCCTTTTTATCCGTACCAAGAGAGGGAGACACACTGCCATCTGCAAACATATCCCGATCCTTTCGGCCATCGGGAGTCGCACCAGACAGACCGCTGAACGCATAGTAGGCTGAGGCAGAACTGCCATCCACCACAAAATGATGTCCAAAGCAGTTTTCAACGGATTCCACCTCCTCGGTTATCCTTGTCTGAACTCGTCTAGCAATGAGATCTACATAGTCATCATCATTTCCAAACTTTGGAGCCTGATTAATAAACATCTGTCGGAGGTCTTCTCTACCCTCCCAATTAATAGATAAGGCTTCCAATAACTCGGCCATAGAAACCCTCTTTTCATCAAACACCAAACGCTGCATGGCAGCCAGTGAGTTAGCAACATTGATTGGACCAAGGAAGCCCATAACCCTTTTGGGATAGTAATACCACTTCCGGCAATCGCAAGCTTGTTCTATACCTTCATCTAAAACCGCTGTTAGGAAGGGACGCGGCAGGTGTTGCTCATAGAGAGCATCTGCCGTATTGGCAATTCGTGCAACCTTCTCCGCAAAGAACCTCAACTGCGATAAGAAGGCCTCCATGACATCTTCGATGGAAGTAAATTCAAGAGGATCTGTAGTGATGGGGCCAATCTGTTTTCCGGTGAATTTATCAATCCCCCTATTCAATGCTAATTCCAAGAACTTGGGTAGAATCAGGAAACCATCCCCCGCACGATACACTATGTTTTTACCAGGAATGGTCCACCTCATACACTGTTCAATACCATAGTCCCTGGCATCTGCCAATGGAATCCCTAGACTCAATAGTTTGGGAATTACAACATCGTCATTAAATAGGCTAACAGTGCCCCACCTCACCCTCAGAGAATCCACCACACGGCACAAGAACTCTGGAGAAGTTTTGCTGCTGATCCTAATAGCTGTGGTAGGTTGGGAGAGCTGGATCGAATCCGAGGCATCCATTATCACATAGGTAAAATCGTTAACAGCATCGTCACCTTCTGGAGTGATCCCTCCAATTGTAAGAGTCTGCTGCAAACTACTTCCCTGAGAAGCCCCTCCACCAAGCATTGGAGCAAACAGGACACCCATTTCTTCAAGCTTCATCCAAAGAAACTCCACTAGCTCTTTGGCGCCATCACGATCTATTCTCCCCTCCTCCACATCGCTTCTATAGAAAGGATAGAATAAACGATCCAACCTAGCACCCACCCCATTTTCATAGGCTTCGATTAACCGAGTGATAAGATGGATGAAATAGAAGAACTGCGTCGCTTCATGAAGGGTTCTCGGTGGATTACCCGGCACCCATTCACAATTGGAAGCGATTGTCTCCAACTCATTCTTTCTCTTGGAATCCGTCTCACTATGAGACATCGCCCTAGCTTTCTCGGCATATCTCCTACCCCAATCCACAGCAGCCTGCAAAGATATCACCACAGCCTCTAGAAAATCCTTATGCCCAATGTACTCCTTGGTAGAGTAACAGCAATCACATTGAATTTCGGCGAGCTTACTCTGGGCTTCATCTATCAGTCCATTCAAACCCAATGAAAACAGCTTTTCATAGTCAGGCACACCCGATTCAGCAAAATGTCCCCAGAACGTGGCGCCGTTGTAGGCCCAATATGGCTTCACCTCTTCGGTCAAGTAGTCCCTTTCCATACCCTGCACAGACTTGCCCTTCCAATACTTAGCCAGTTCATCAAGTTCCTTCCTACCCTCATCGTCCAGCAGATTCCTATAGCCATCGTTAACAGCCTTAGTCACCCATCTCCAGTAGTACTCCGGATGATAGGTAAGATGAGAAGGACTACAAGCATAGTTGCCTACAATCTGCTCGCCATCGCCGATATAAATTGTCATATTCCGCAGCACATGTGCTAAGGCCTTCGCCCTGCGGATTACTAATGGTTCACCCTCTGTCTGTCTATAAGATTCCGTGTAGAGACGAGCCCGTTCAAGACATAGCTTCACCCCTGGGCGATATGCATTACTCACATCTTCCTGATCATAGCCCCGGAGTGTGCTCCTGAAGTTCTTAATCGGCAGTCTTTTCTTCATTTCTTGTGTGGTCGCACTCACAATACCCTCCCTGTGCAATATCAACTGCTTGTCAGGAGATCATCATAGACCCTTCATAAACAATGGGTTCACTTCACCCTTTCAGATTTAATTCAGCCATAACATTCCACAACACCATACAAGTTAAACCAATCGTAACACACTGTCTGTCAAGAAGGAAACCGATGGGTAATCCTCTCAATAGTAGAAGTAGGAGATTGCTACATATGCGCTATCGTATCCCTATGGGTGAATAAAAGACGATCTAGTAGCTAAATAAGGCATACAACTGCTATGAAGCAGTTGTATGCTGCAATCTGTCTGATGCCAGGTGATTCAGGAAAAGCGCGAATAAGGGATCAATAAATTACGTAGTCTTGTTAGACGAAAAACCCATCTTGGGAAGGGCAAGTGCAAGAGCATTTATAACCTGTTCCATATCCGCCTGGGCAACCTGACCAAGATGAGCAATGCGAAAGATGTGGCCACTGAGTTTCTGCTGTCCACCAGCAAGCACAATACCATGCTCTTCCTGTAGCAACTTCCGAAGCTCTTTTACATCCACACCATCAGGTTTCTTTACGGCGGTGACTACGTTGGAAGCATATTCTTCATTGGCAAAGAGGGATAGGCCCAGATTCTTAATCCTATCCCTGGTCATATTGGCAATCTGGCTATGGCGGGCAAATATATTGGGTAATCCCTCTGCACTCATTACATCCAACGCCACATCTAGAGCATAGAAGAGGGGAACAGCAGGGGTCCACGGGGTTTGTCCTTTATCCAAGAACGCCTTTGCCTTACTAAGATCGAAGTAGAAGCGTGGCATGGTGGCAGAACTTACGGCTTCCCATGCCTTTTGATTTACACTGACCATAGCTAATCCTGGGGGAGCCATCCAACCTTTCTGTGAAGCACTGACTACCACATCACATGACCACTCATCGGTTGGAAGATCAATCGCACCCAAACTGCTTACGGCATCCACTAGTAGTAATTTATCAAACTCCTTCACTACATGACATATGGTAGCAAGGTCATTAGTTACCCCTGTGGAGGTTTCATTATGCGTAAGCATCACGGCCTTGATATCTGCATCAGACTGGAGCATCTTGCGTACCTGATCTGAATCCACAGCTTGTCCCCATTCACACTGAAGCCGAATCACCCCTGCTCCATACTTCTCAGCTATGTTGGCAAACCTATCACCAAATACACCACAACTTACGGATAAGACCTTATCTCCCGGAGAAAGGGTGTTGACCACAGCAGCTTCTAACCCCCCCGTTCCAGAGGTGGTGAGTGTTAGAACATCTCCCTGGGTTTGGAAAACACCTTGAAGCTTTCGGGTAACTCTTCGGGCTAGGTCCATAAATTCAGCGCCTCGATGATCCACCATTTGTCTGGTCATAGAATGTAGAACATCATCGGGGCAAGGGGTGGGACCAGGAACTCGCAATTGCATTTTCATATTCTCCTTAGTATATCCGCTTAGTCCATTCTTCTATCCTATCCATACCCTTGGATATGTTATCCATCGAAGTAGCATATGAAATCCTAAGGTATTGATCAGCACCAAATGGTGCCCCAGGAAGCACGGCAACCTTAGCCTCAGCGAGCAGTAATTCAGATAAACGCATAGAGGTCTGTACTTCTTGGCCACCAACCGATTTGCCCAGCAATTGTGATATATTTGGAAATACATAGAAAGCACCATTCGGCATACTGCATGATATTCCAGGTATCTTATTCAAACGATCAACTATATAATCCCTACGTCTCCGAAACTCGGCAACCATTTGCATGATAGGTTCTTGGCTGCCTGATATCGCTGCAAGTGCTCCCTTCTGAGCAAACGAGGTCGGATTGGAAGTGGAATGATCTTGGAGATTTGACATGGCACTAACGATCGTCTTATCACCTGCCGCATAGCCCATTCTCCACCCTGTCATAGAATATGCCTTCGACATCCCATTGACAACAATTGATAGCTCCTTAATCTCGGATCCTAGGGATGCTATACTGACATGTTCTACATCGTAGACCATATTCTCATAGATCTCATCGGATATAACCCAAATACTGTTCTTCACTAGTATATGTGCCAACGACTCCAGTTCATTTCTGGAGTATACGCAACCTGTGGGATTAGACGGACTATTCAAGATAAGCAGTTTTGTTCTTGGTGTTACTAGCTTGGATAGGGCTTGAGGAGTCACCTTAAATCCATCCGTTTCCTTTGTCTCCGCCAACACAACGGTAGCTCCGGTCACATTGATCTGCTCTGGATAGCTCACCCAATACGGCACAGGCAGAATAACCTCATCCCCCTCATCACATAAAACCTGAATAGCACTATATATACAATGTTTAGCACCACACCCCACTAAGACTTGGGCAGGTTCATAGTCCAAGCCATTATCATCTTTCAGCTTCTTACAAATCGCCTTCTTTAATTCGGGGATACCAGTGGTTGGGGTGTACTTGGTGAATCCCGCATCTAGTGCTTTCTTAGCTTCATCCTTTATATGTTGCGGTGTATCAAAATCAGGTTCACCTGCACCAAACCCAATGATATCTATACCATCGGCCTTCATAGCCTTAGCTTTAGCCGTTAAACTTAAAGTAGCGGATGGGTTGATTACTTGAGCTCTCTTTGACAGCACAACATCGATGGCCACTAGCAGCATTCCTCCTCTCTGCCAAATCCTCTCAAACCATCCATCAACACTTGGTCAAGCCTCTCCTCTGTGAAGATACCTTCTTCGAGTATTATCTGTCTTGGGGTTTTACCCTGTTCTTTTGCTTTCCTGCCAATTTCAGTTGCTCGTGCATAACCGATATGACGAACTAATGCAGGAAGTCCAGCTTGCATCCATCCCGTCTTGATATGCTCAGCACAAGCTGCCTCATTGGCCTCAATGCCCTTCACTAGTCTTTCCGCAAATATCCTATCTGCTGCATCCATCATGGTCATCGAATCAAACATAACATGAGACAATAGTGGCAAAAACGCATTGAGCTCCAACCGCCCCCTACGAATAACCTCACAAACTACGTAGTCATTGGCGATCACCTTCATGGAAACCTGTTCCACTAGCTCTCCAATGACCGGATTTACTTTACCCGGCATAATAGAAGAGCCAGCTTGCCTATCAGGAAGTCTGATCTCGGCAAATCCTGTTCTAGGTCCAGAGTGCAAGAGCATCAAATCGCTAGTTATCTTGGAGATATTTGCTGCATGTACCTTTAACGCACCAGATACAGCAGCGAAGGAATCGATATTCTGTGTAGCATCAATCAGGTTTTTGGCCTGGAAGAAGCCACCACCAGTATTCTGATTCAGCTTCTTAATGGCCAATTGGCCAAATCCAACTGGAGCATCAATACCGGTTCCAATAGCCGTACCACCAAGATTGACCCTATCCAGAATTTGTTCACACTCAGTCAACCGCTTCCTATCACGTTTCATCACCTCAGAATATGCCAGAAATTCGTCTCCCAAGTACATAGGTACGGCATCCTGGTGTTGTGTTCTGCCCATTTTTAAAATGTCTTTGAATTCTTCTGCTTTCTCGTGAAAAGCTTGTTGTAATATCCCCACCGCTTCAGGAAGTCTATGAAGAAGCTCTATGAGAGCAACTCGTATCGCTGTAGGCACAACATCATTTGTAGACTGATGAAGGTTTATTTGGTTGTTAGGATGTATTACGGTGTAATCACCCTTCCTGCCTCCAAGAATCTCAATGGCACGATTGGCAATAACTTCATTAGCATTCATATTGTTAGATGTGCCAGCACCACCTTGAAATACATCCACTATAAACTGATCATGAAAACGGCCATCTATGATTTCATCACAAGCTTCCACGATGGCCTTTGCCTTCTCCTCCGGCAAAAATCCCATCTCCAGGTTGGCTTGGGTACATGCCTTTTTGACTTGTGCTAGACCACGGATAAACTCGGGGCGTAGTCTGTAACCAGACACATCGAAGTTCTCCTTGGCCCGAAGTGTATGAATTCCCCAATAGACATCCTCTGGAATTTCCCTGTCTCCGAGTAGATCATGCTCGATCCGCATACTGCACCTCCCTTGTAGCCACATAGCATCGATAGCTCGTCACGCCAAGTCACTTGACCATCTTGACGAAGCGCCTCTTCCCCACTTTAACAATGCTCCCCTCACGCAATGTTATATAAGTTTCTGTCACCTTTTCCCCATCAATCTCTATAGCCCCTTGTGACAGAAATCGCTTCGCTTCCCCCCGACTTGACACTAGCCCCGAGACAGCGATTAATTCAGTGACATCAACGGTAGGTAGATCTGAACCATCCTGAAATCTCAGGCTTCTCAATAGAGAGAAGGAAAACTCTGGCAAATCATCTGGCACATCTTTGTGCTGAACAACCTTGGTAAAATGCTCCTCAGCTTCACGAGCTGCTTGGCTATTATGGAATTGAGTGACAATCTCCCTTGCTAGCCGTTTCTTGAGAAACATCGGATTAGTAGATTCCGAACCAAGTTGTTGCTTTATTTCTTCAAATTCCTTGTCCGAAATATCTGTCACCAGCTCAAAGTATGATATGATCAGTTCATCAGGAATGGACATCACCTTTCCGTATATTTCCCAAGGCGGCTCATCCACCCCAATGTAGTTGTCCAAGCTCTTGCTCATCTTGTTTGCACCGTCAGTGCCAACTAGTAGTGGCATCAACAATAACTGCTGAGGCTTCTGCCCCATTATCTCCTGCAGTTCCCTGCCAACCAGACAGTTGAACTTCTGATCAATACCCCCGAACTCTACATCCGATTCAATTACTACAGAATCATAGGCCTGAAGAAGAGGATACAGCAGCTCAGTAACAGCAATTGGCCGTCCCGCCTCATACCTTTTGCTAAAATCCTCACGTGCCAACATCTGAGCCACAGTAAACTTACTGGTTAATTTCACCACATCATCCAGACCAAAATCGCCAAACCACTCGCTCTGCCATTTAACCTGTGTTTTTTCCTTATCTACAATTTTAAAAAATTGTTTCATGTACGTCTCGGCATTGGCTCTCACTTCCTCCGCAGATAGCATCGAGCGAGTAACCGATTGCCCACTGGGATCACCAATCTGGGCAGTCCAATCACCTACTATGAGAATAACTTCATGTCCCAGTTTTTGGAACTGGGACAGCTTCTTGAGACCTACTACATGACCCAAATGGATATCTGGGCGGCTTGGATCGAATCCCTGCTTGAGACGCAGACTTTTCCCCGATTCGAGTAAGCTCACCAGTTCAGATTCTACAATTGTCTCTGCAACCCCTCGTTTCAGCAAGGAACCAAGCCGTTTCTTTGCCATCTATTCCTCACTCCTTAGTACTTCTCTCGCCTGCTCTACATCACATTCAATCTGTGCTACTAACTCTTCTTTAGAAGAAAATCGTTGTTCCTCTCTTAGCCGCTTCAATAGTTCTATGCAAAGTTTGCTATTATACAGCTCTCCTTGAAAGTCCAATAGGTAAACCTCTATAGTTCTTTTCAAACCACCAAAAGTAGGACGATTGCCTATGCTGGTTACGGAAGAATAGACCTGCTGCTCAACAAAAGCCTTGGTTGCATACACACCATTGGCAGGTACGGCTTGGTCCGAATTGATTTCCAAGTTAGCAGTGGGGAAACCTATAGTCCTACCACGACTATCTCCATGAACTACCTCACCATTAAGTGTATGTGGACGACCAAGCAGTTTCTTAACCTTGGTTACATCTCCTGCAGCTACAGCCTGGCGAATCAGTGTACTACTCACTACCTCTCCATCTAGCACCAATGGGGCAGCTACTTCAACTCCAAAACCCAATTCATGCCCCAGAGAAGTCAGTGTAGTAATATCACCTTCTCTTCCCCTGCCCAGAGCGAAGTCAGGTCCCACCACTAGCAGGCTCACATCGAGGTATTCCTTTAACAAAGATACGAACGTATGAGCAGGTGTTTTCGCTAAATCCATGGTAAAAGATAGCGGGACAACCAGGTCAATCCCCAAATCATGAAGCCTCCGAATGCGATCCTCCAGGCTAGACAGATATATAACGCTATTATTGGGGAATAATATCTGTTGCGGATGAGAACGGAATGTCACCACGCCAGGGACATAACCCCGTGCTTCAGCATGTTGTTTGAGGATTGAAATGAGATGCTGATGACCTAGGTGGACACCATCAAAGACACCAATGGTAAGTGCAGCCTCACGTTGAGATGAAAACTGAGCCAACTCTTGACGCATGATTAAACAACCTCGCGATATCCCTTACTACCAGAATTATCTCCTATTGGCCCTTCCTGCCCGAGCAGGCTCTGGTCCCAGCACACGATTTACGGCGGTAGCGACAGGACTGAGTTGTCTCATTAGCTCTACGAAATTATCAAAGGTGAGCGATTGAGCACCATCTTTCAGCGCTGTATCTGGTGATGGATGAACCTCCACCATTAATCCATCCGCCCCCGCAGCCACTCCAGCTAGCGCCAATGGCGTAACCAAATGCCACTTTCCGGTTCCATGACTTGGATCCACGATGATGGGCAAATGACTAAGTCTCTTGACAGAGGGTACCGCACTTATATCAAGTGTATTACGAGTATAGGTTTCGAACGTCCTAACACCACGCTCACACAGAATCACCTGGCGATTCCCCTGTGACAAGATATACTCAGCAGCCAACAGCCACTCTTGTAGGGTGGCCGACATTCCACGTTTAAGCATAGCGGGCATACCAGCCTTGCCCACTTCATCCAATAGTATGAAGTTTTGCATATTCCTTGCCCCCACTTGGAGGCAATCTGAATACTTCACTACGAGCTCCACATCCCAAGGTGTTAGCACCTCTGTTATCAAGGGAAGACCAGTGACCTCTTTGGCCTCGTGCAAGATCTTCAGTCCTTCTTCTCCCAAACCTCGAAATGCATATGGGGAAGTGCTGGGTTTGAAGGCTCCACCCCTTAGAATCGTAGCTCCTGCTTCTTTCACCACTTTGGCGGTTTCCAATACTTGTTCCCTAGTCTCAACAGCACATGGGCCAGCCATTACAACAAGATTCTTTCCCCCAATAGATACCTGCCCCACCTTTACAACTGTATTATTAGGCTGGAATTCACGACTCGAAAGTTTGTATGGTTTGGAGATTGGAACTACCTCATCCACCCCAGGCATAAGCTCCAAAGTACCCTGAAGGTCTGTTGCACCACCCACTACTCCTACTATTCCAATAACTGTACGTTCCACTCCGGTGGATAGCCTTCCCTCAAGTCCTGCCGATTCAATTCGCTTGAGTATAGCATCGACTTCCTCTTGTGCCGATCCTTTCTTCATCACGACAATCACGGCTACCCTCCCAGGATCCTCAGATTAGTGCTGATATCTCTTGCAAGGAACAACACCCCTATTACATAATCCAAAAGCCCTAACGCCCCCCATTTCCTTGCCTAAGAACCTCTGTCCCCTTCAGATAAACATGGACGATCTCATTAGACCGCTTTTCGGTATTAATTAAAAGAAGTATTCGAAGACACATGGGCATACTTCCCTCAACCTGAATCTCCTGACCACCCAATAACGCTATCTCCGTCCAACCCATCTGGCGCGCTGCCACCGCGGGGAATTCAGCATTGAGGTCCTGTGTGGTAGTGAATAAAACGCTCGCCACATCCTCCTTCTCTACCCCATTAGCCACAACCATCTCCTGAAGCAACTCCATGCCAGCAGAGACAATTTCTTCCTTTGTATTTGCCGATACTATGGTTGCCCCTCGTACACCTCGGCACCACATCTATCACCTTCCAAGATTTGCTCTAAATACTCATAAAGATATCAGAAAGCTGAATGGCAACCTATTATGGCATTTTACTAGTAGGGTGACAAGTAGAATTCTATAACAATGATTAAGAGACACCTCAGGATTCACCATCTTTGTCATGGTCATGCCATGTTTTCCTCTGCCCCCTGAGAATCACCCAGCAACCAATTAGTATTAGCACACCTGAAATCACCTGTACCATAGTCAAAGTTTCATCACATATGAAAAAAGAGATAATCCCCGCAATGAACGGGGTAAGCAGAAGCAGGGAGGTGGTCACGGTCGGCCCCAGTTGCTTAATAGAGGTGTAGTTAAGAGCGTTTCCCAATCCCACACATAGAGCACCCGAGCCAAAGAGGATTATATTGATATCGATAGAAGCCCCCGTTACACTACCAATGTCCCCCCAAATTAATACAGTGGGTAAAAAAAGAACGCTCGCAATAAGAAACACCCAAGTGGCAGCTATAACAGGTTCAACCTTAGTGACGAACCAGCGCAGTAAAATAGTATATACACCCCATATACAACAGCGAACAAGTAGCAGAATAATACCCAATGTAAATCCCCCATCAACATCATCCCCCCTCCCCAACATTACCCCCATTACACCCAATAAACCTAGTGCTGCCCCCAATATAAACCACTTGCTGGTTACAATCCTTCTTTCAGAACCGAAGAAAACTGCGGCCAATAGTGCAATGAATAAAAGATCCAGTTTAGAAACTAAAACCGATATGGTCGGAGTCGTTAGATATATGGCTTTAACCCATACAAGTTGAAAAGCAAATACCAATACTGCTGGTATTAAAAAAAGGGGCAATCTTCGACTTGCTGCTAGAAAATCGCTACGCCAAAAGAACATTGTGCAGAACAGTAGAAACAGGCTACCAGACGAATATCGAAAGAAGTTCTGTGTGATTACATCAAAATCATCACTGAGCATCGTTATGAATATGGTTGTCCAAGACCATATTATGACTAGTAGCCCACCAATCAGGAGTCTACGGTCCATATCTTAGGTCCTCAGTCAGCAATCACTTCTATTCAATAGCAGCATATACCCCTCTTCACAGAGTCTTCTTACTCCGCCATGCTCAGCCAACCCACTTACAGGGCCAATACTAACACCGCTGATAGAACAGATGCCAACTATTTGAAACCAAATCGTCTCCCAGATTTCCACACACTAAAGCAATATCATTACCTTCGAGATTGTCTACTACTCATGATTGGTTTCTCGATGTTTGGGCGTTTAATATCAAGTCGTTTCAGTTAGCATCGTGCTAATGTTAGTAGAATTGCATAGGTTCTATAGAAGTTTAGTACCAATTAAAACCAAATATATTCGTAAAGACCACCAAGGCACTGTATGATATGGGTCAGTTTTAGAAGTATCATACATTTAAATGCAATTGACCAACTGGTCACCTCATGCTATAAATTATGCCTACTTTGACATGATTAGTTTACAGAATGCACATTGCCACACGAGTCCTATTGGAGGTGCAGGTCAAAAAATACAATGGTAAAAGCGAAGCCACAAGGGTTCACGATTCTTCAACATAGCTCAATGCACCAGATCGTAAGCTAACACATGCTAACGATTCGAAGCGTATTGAGCTCCGCATAGATCGTATTCCAAACCACCCATTGGCTTCCCCTTGTTTACAATTAGACCACACAATACACCATAGGCATCTATCAAGGCGTATCGAACAATATCATTAGGATTGATACTCGGTTTAAAACGCCTGTGTTCTTGTTGAGCATAACATTTGTCTAATCATCCACATCTAGGGATTACACCCACAAGTCTCCATTGTAGTACTTCAGTCATAAAAACACCTTGGGGACTAGCTTGTTGACACTAGAAGTAACACACGACCCCTCTTGATTGACAAAGGTTTACTCCGCATTAATAACTACCCTTGATCTTATTCCCCAGCATCCTACTGACTATCTAATAACAAGCGTCAGTAGTTTATCTACAAGCCAGCAAGAACAGATACTGACATGATATCTCCACAAAGAATCCACACAAGCTTGATTATAAGAAAGGAAGCACAATGATACTATATGACCAAGAGACTATAGACGATTTCACACGTGCAGGTTTCTGGCATGATAAGACATTAATTGACTACTTAAAAAAGAATGTCAGCGTGAGACCGGATAGGGAAGCACTAATAGATCCACTTGATAAACAGAAACTCGTTGGACAGAAACCACTCCGCCTGACTTGGTCTGAAGTAGATACATTGGTCGACAGGGTTGCCCTAGGTTTCCTAGAGCTTGGATTAAAGCCTGATGATTTTGCAGTAATGCAACTACCCAATATTACAGAACTTATTATTACTCATTTCGCTCTCACTCGGATCGGGGTCATTGTCGTACCTGCAAAAGTACAGCTCCGGTCTCATGAAATCGGGCAACTCATAGAAATGACCAGGGCCAAAGCCATAGTAATCCCAGGGCATTTTCATGGTTTTGACTATATTCAAATGGCAGAGGAACTTCGTCAGAACCATCCAGAGCTTTGTCACATAATTTCCTTAGGAGAAGATCTACCTCAAGGCATTACTTCACTCAGCAATTTACTACAGAGACCTACAGAAAAGGAATACTCCCACAACCACTTAGATCAATTCAAACCTACAGCGAATGATGTTATCACACTAATATCCGCTACAGGGGCAGAAGCCGAGATTAAAGGGGTACCCAGGAGTCATAATAATTGCTTCTTTCTTGTGCCAATAGCATCATCAATGTCAGTCCTTTTCGATATCGTACCCTCGGAGGAGACGATACTTGGGGCTTTCCCTATGACTACTATGGCCGGTTTGGGAGCCATGTGCTACCCATGGGTAGGATTGGGAGGTAGGATGGTCCTACATCACCCATTCGATCCTGATATCTTTCTCACCCAGATTGAGCAGGAGATGGTCACATTCGCTGGAGGTCCACCAGCAGTTCATCACATGTTGCTAAACGATCCGACAATAGATCAACGAGATCTAAAATCGTTAAAGTATGTAGCCAGTGGCGCTGCTCCATTGACACAGGACGTGGTCAAAGGCTGGAAAGAGCGGTTCAATATCGAAGTTGTAAATGTATACGGATCCACCGAAGGTATGGGAATGGTTGGCATGGATGCCGACGAAGAGAAAAGAACCGCGTATTTTCCCACCGAGATGGCTAGCTTGGTTGGGTTTCGAGTGAAGGTGGTTGATGAACAAGAAAACGAGTTAACCCAACCCGGAGAGACAGGAGAGCTGGTAGGCAAGGGGCCTTTCCTGTTCCCTTGCTACTACAAACGTCCCGATCTCACCAGACAGGTATTTACAAAGGATGGCTACTTTAAAAGTGGTGACTTATTCACCATAGAAGAAGACGGCAAGCTGAAGAATGCTGGAAGAGCAAAGGAAATAATTATCCGAGGGGGAGCAAACATCAGTCCTAAAGAAATCGAGAATGTCCTAGATGAACATCCCAAAGTACTCGAATCGGCCGCAGTGGAGATGCCAGACGAGCGATTAGGAGAAAAGGTATGTGTGTACATCTGTCCTAAGGAAGGAGAAACAATAACCCTTTCCGAACTCATATCCCACATGCGAAAGAAGCACATCGCGGAGTATAAGCTCCCAGAGCGAATGGAGATCATGAAGAGATTACCCAAAACCCTAGCAGGGAAAATCCATAAAGAACTATTAAAAAGGGATATACTCCGCAAACTAGAACTGGAAAGAGAAATCCGTCTGTAGAAGACAGAATGAGATTCGCCCACCCATTCTGATGTGGAAATCTTTGTGTTAGACCCGTTCTTCTATAAGGCAGTGTTTTACTTCAAAATAATATGATGGGATACGATACATATAAGCATACTATCGTATCCCATCATCATTAACGGCATCCAATTCTTGAGGTCCCTCTATCAAACCACATCATTCCAAGGAAAATGGATTGAATGATTGGGGCCTTTGCTCCCCAAGGGTAGTATTAACAAGTACTAATATGGGTTATTTGCTATTTAGTGTAAAAAGTTTTTTATTTGAATTATAAAGACAGTGAACAGTAATCCATCTATGGGTAGACTGAAACCCTCGCTTCAGTCGAGATGGGAGCTCCCGCTACCATCTACCCAAGATAATATTGTGTGTGAATATTATTCAAGGGGATTCTCACAGATAGGGAATTCGATCATTGGGGAGCTAATGGGCTAATCATACACATTATTGCTCCTCACATGTCCCTATAATATACTGTTTATATCAAGATTAGTATCTATCCTTGGCATATCTGAGTCCAAATACACGCCCATCACCCATTCCCTCATATTGGGCATATCGGTTTCACTGTGTACGATACTACTATCATAATGTGTCGTATTATCCAAGCAATTTGTGCATATAACTAACGATTGACTATTTGGCCAATCCATACGCCTTCTAGGCACATCGGGAGGAGGACATCATGACCTACCGTCCACTTCAGGACTCAGGTCTCACCTATAGCATGCCCAACTTGAAGAAGTTGGAATCCTATTCGTTCGAAGTGGGTCCAATAAGACCACCAAGCGAAGCCCATTCTCTTCTCATTCGTGCTACAAGGAATTGCTCCTGGAATCGTTGTGAATTTTGCCCGGTATATAAAGGGCAGAAGTTCCAGCTGAGGCATGTAGAAGAAGTGCTACAGGATATCAACATCGCACGGGAAATCCATGACCAGATTAAGACAATGGCATGGCAAGCTGGATATGGTGGTAGATCAAGGGAAATGGCAGCACTGGTCTATAACAACTTTCCCTATCATCCCAGCGTCCAGAATATTGCCTTTTGGATGCACAACGCAAAGAATTATGCCTTTCTACAAGATGCAAATACTCTGATTATGCCTACACCCGACTTAGTTCAGGTGGTTTGTCACCTGAAGAATACCTTCCCGGAAATAGAGAGGATCACTTCCTACGCTAGGTCGAAGACAGCAGCCAAGAAAAGCCAAGAGGAAATGGACCAGATTAGAGAAGCCGGGCTTACACAACTGCACATTGGGCTAGAAAGCGGCAACGACCAAGTACTCGCCCTGATGCAGAAAGGTGTTACCGGAGAGGAACAAATCAGGGGTGGTAGAATGGTGGTTCAGTCTGGTATAACCCTGAGCGAGTATGTTATGCCAGGACTTGGTGGGAGACATCTATCAAAAGCACATGTTGAAGATTCTGCCCGAGTGCTAAGCGCTATTAATCCAGATTTCATTCGAATACGAACGCTCGTGGTCCACCAAATCATGCCACTTTGGGAAAAAACCCAAAACGGGGAATTCGAGCAGCTAAACGAGGACGAATTGGTGGAAGAGCTTGGCCTTCTTATCGAGGGATTGCACTGCAACAGCACCATCAGGAGTGACCACATGATGAACCTACTGATGGATGTGGAAGGAAAGCTGCCGGAAGATAGAGAGAGGATATTGGCTCCAATCAAGCGATATCAAAGTTTGCCTGAACAGGAAAGATGCAATTTCATCTTTGGCAGGAGAGCAGGTTTATACAACAGTCTGGATGATATGAATAACGAATATCAGCATGAGATGGTAGAACAAGCTGTTCAGCGTATCAAAGGCCAAGGAAATGATGTCAGCAACATCAGCCGACAGTTGAGAGAACAGAGCATCTAATAAACCTCATAGACATGAGCCTGCTGGATTGCACATCGTCAATAACAAGTCAGGTCTATTTGTATATCATCCTCTATCCAAGCAGAGGCTAACAGTTCATGGCCACAAGCCAACTCCTTAGTACACACTCTTAAGATTTCGAGAAGTACTCATTAATTTCCTATAAGGGGTGAAGAATTGGAATATACCCTCTCTCAGGAAGAACTATTCTTAAGACAAGAAATCAGTGCATTCGCTAAAACAGAACTTCCGCAAGACTGGATTGGATTCGGCGTACTGGAGGAATATGGTGATGACAAGGCTTGGGAACTTTCACAGTATATTGTGAAGAAATTGGCGCTAAAGGGTTGGCTCGCCATGGCATGGCCAAAGAAATACGGGGGTTCGGAGGCATCCCCCATGGAACAAGCTATCTACCGCGAGGAGATGGCATATTGGAGGGTGCCTGGTATAGATGTAGGTCCAGCTGGTATACCAATCGTGGGTCCCACACTGATGACATTTGGAACAGAAGAACAGAAACAAGAACACCTACCTAAGATAGCAAGCGGTGAAGAGACATGGACACTTCTCTACAGCGAACCAAACTCAGGATCCGATCTTGCATCCATTCAATGTCATGCTATGGAGAATAACGACCACTTCACTATATATGGAGAAAAGATTTGGGTCACTGGAGGCAATAGATGCGATTGGTGTATGCTAGCCGCACAGACTACACCCGATGCCCCACGTCATGAAGGAATCAGCCTATTATTAGTCAATCTCAAGTACAAAGGATTGAGAGTCAAGCCACTCACCAGCCTCACCGGATATCAAGAGAACACCCAGATCTTTCTGGACGGAGTGCAGGTACCAAAATCCAATCTTATCGGTGAGAAGAATCGGGGTTGGTACTACATTATGGTGGCATTGGATTTCGAGCGTACATTTGGCATTGGATTTGTTGGATGTGCCAGGCGTATGTTGGATGAACTGGTCAACTATACAAGGGAAGAGGAAAGGAACGTAGGGACACTCGGGAAACCCTCCACAATTCGCAGCTCCCTTGCAGAAATGGCAATAGAATGTGAAGTCGCTCGGTTGTTATGCTATCGAGTGGCCTGGATGCAAGAAAAGGGTATAGTCCCAAATTATGAAGTTTCTATGGCGAAGAATCTCAGTGCAGAGATGTGCCAGCGAGTTGCTAATGTGGGCATGCAAATCATCGGACCCTATTCCCAACTAAGGCCCGGTTCCAAGTGGGCACAGATTCAAGGTGTTATTACCAGAAACTACCTTTATACCGTAACACACACCATATATATGGGCACATCGGAGATCAACAGGAATATCATCGCATTGAGAGGGCTAGGATTGCCCAGAGGTTAGATGAATATGCAAACTTAGGCAGGGATGTGATAGAAAGGACATCGCTCCTTAATACACTCCCTGTTTAGTTGGCTGAACTCGCATACCAATTCCGGTTCCACGGCCATCTCAATCCTAAAGTTATCCCGAACAAACTCCACGGCCTCAAGAAGTGACAGGTAGGAGGTTCTCTTGCAGCACCTTGGGCCTCCGATTGTTGCTAGCGAGAGCAGGCTTTTCGAGGTCATCATATTACACTGCCTCCATCCTTCCGACGCCAACGGAGTAGCATCTGTTATGAGGCTGATGAAAATACCTGTACCCACAGCCGCCCCACAAGCACCACAAAAACCACAGAAGCCACCCAATATGTTCCGTGCCCTCTTTTGAGCTTCCGATATCTTGGCTACCTTCAAGTCATGCTCGTTTTTAACGTTATAGTATGCTGCGAGCAATACAGCAGGCACTAGGAAATGGTGCTCCGGGCCATGCATCTTGATTCTGGAATCCCTCATCAGCGTCAACGCCATTTCCAAGGGATCATCTGATTCGCTGGCGATACAAAATCGGGCTATCAATTCATTGGCAGATAGACTATGGCATGCATCACAAACGAAGTGGCCTTTCGAACATTGAACATACGAAATAGAGGTCCCTTTACAATAGAAGCACTCACGAGGGTATGACTTACTTTCGTACACCAACTCACTTCCACACACCACACAATCAGTCGTGTGTTCCACTACATCGTCTCCGATCTACGTATACTTGACACCCAATATACGTCAAATACACCTATTATAGATACAAAACCATAGATCCAATTGCCATAATTAACGGGAAACAGAAAGGATTCTGAACGGATAATATAGGTAATGAAGGTCATTGATACCTTATCATACGCAACCACTTCAGCCCTCAAATCAAAGGAGACGTGACGCAGTGGTTTCTATCCAGTGGAATCACACTATATGATCACCTAGCTTTTAACAGCAACAGTAAACCTAATAGACCTACATTTTCAAGAAGGTGACCACATCATCGGCCACGCTTTCGGAGCTGGCAATACAGTCGCTTATACCAATCCCCTTAAAAGCGCTTCCGGTGAGATAGAGCCCAGGGATTTCCAACGTTAGTTTGTCGATACGATCGAGCCTGTCCTGATGGCCAACGATGTATTGGGGCATCGCCTTTTTCCATTTGTATACCTTGGCAAGAAGCGGTTTGGCGCGCAGACCCAGAATCGCATCCAACTCCTCAAGCACCATTCTGATCATATCATCATCTTCTTGAAGGGCCAGAGCTTCGTTTGAGGCCCCACCCACGAAGGCTCTCAATAGGCAAGCCCCCTGGGGAGCGCGATAAGAGAACTTGTTGGAGGTGAAGGTCCCCGCCATGATTCTTCTTTGAGAAACCTTCGGCACAATGAAGCCAAAACCATTGAAGAGGTGCCCCACATCAGATTCCGCGAAAGCTAGGGACACAGTAGCTGTAGATACATAGGGTATCCCCATCAATTCCGATGCAAGAGCTGGATTTATCCCTTTTACAATCTCTGCTGTAACATATGCTGGAGTGGCCACAATTACCGAGTCATATGGCTGTCCCCTACCTGCTTCAGAATGCATTTCAATACCGTTGGTGCTATGCCCGAGGGAAGCAATACCAAAATCATATTTAATATTCGTCGCCTTAAGGGAGGCTGCTATGCTACTGGGTAGTACTTGCAGACCATCTTTGATAGTCATGAACATAGTGTACTTTGGCTGCTTGTCTCCCCTAACAGCCTCCATCTGTTTTTTCCTTGAAAGCATTCCTTTTATCAGACTTCTATGCTCCGCTTCCAGATCAACAAACCTTGGGAAACTTGCCTTGACACTCATTGTATCGGGATCACCGGCATGGATTCCCGCCACCAATGGTTCCGCGATCTTATCGAGCATCTCCCTACCGAGTCTCCGATTGACGAACTGGGCTAGGCTTTCTTCTTCGGGATCAGTCTTCTTAGGCAGAAAGAGGTCGAATCCCACCCTCAACTTACCACGAAGACTGATGAGCCCGCTCGTGATCATTGGCTTTATCATGGTAGGAACCATGAGAATTACACCATCTGGTAAATCATAGAGTTTACCCCGCGAATAAACACTAGTCCCCTTCTTTTCTTCATTGGTCTTTACAAGCTGGCTTTCCAACTCAAGTTTTTCACATAATTCGAGGGCTGCAGGTTTCTCAGAGAATACACAATCAGGCCCTCCCTCTATTACGAAGTCACCAATCTTTTCAGAGAGGATACTTCCTCCCACACGCCCCGACTTCTCGATTAGGTCGATGGCAAGCTCAATCCCAGCCTCTTGAGCCCTCTTTTCCAAGAAATACGCTGCTGATAGACCAGCTATGCCTGCACCAACTACGGCTACCTTTTTCATATGATGAACTTCACCTACTGATTAGAATCCCCGATATGCTCTCCTAATACCACATCGGCAAGGGCCTCAATAAACTTGGGGGAATCATTTAAAGAGGGAGTACGCTTAAAGCCCAAACCTATAGATTCTGCCTCTCCTTTGTAAACGATGTCAATATCATAAAGCGTCTCAACATGATCGGCTACGAATCCCAGAGGCACCACGAGGACGTTCTTAATTCCCTGCTTGGGCAACCTCTCAATAACAGCACTTGCATCCGGCTCAAGCCAATCACCTGGTAGCCTGCCTTTACTCTGATACGCCAGCTCCCAATTCAGTGGACCGGTTATACCCACAATACCGGCTATGCTCTCTTCCATTTGCCTTGTATAAGGATCTTCAGGTTCTAAGAATCTCAAGGGAAGCGAATGCGCCGTGAAGAGAACAGATGTTTCCTCTGCGCTGTCAAATGACTGCAATCCTTCGATGATTCCATCTGCAACGGCCTCAAGGTAGCTATGGTGGATATGCCAATCCATCGCCAAGGTAACTTCAAGACCGGGCCGAAGCTCTGTCACCCCAGAATCCAATTCTGCCTGATATCCTCGGACAGTATATCCCGATCTCTGGGGAGCCATAATGACAGCCGTCACTCGCGAGCTTCCTTCCTTATGAATCTGGCACAGAACCTCCTTGATATGGGGGTGCCAGTACCGCATTCCAACGTATACTTTATATGTCCTCTCAGCTCTCTCGTTAAGACGAAGCTGAAGAGCTTCAGCTTGACGAAGTGTTATTTTCTTAAGGGGCGAAGAGCCTCCTATGAGACGATACCTTTCCTTGGCCTCTTCCACTGCCTCCAGCGATGGCTTGCGGCCTCCAGCAATGTTCTCAAGGAACATAGGTACATCATCGAGGGAATCCACGCCTCCAAAGGCCATTAAAATAACCGCTCGTTTGTCCTCAGATATCATCTTCTGCTCAGCTCGTGTACCATTTCTACTAGGGCAACAACATTATCCACTGGTGTTCCCAGAATAACGCCATGCCCTAGATTGAAGACATGGCCCGGCCGCTCATCGGCCCTTTCGAGGATATCCCTCACCCGTTTCTTGATTTCATCTCGATTCGAAAAAAGGACAACAGGGTCAAGGTTGCCCTGAATTGCCCTGTCGTAGCCAATCTGTCTCCAGGCATCGTCCAGATTGATCCTCCAATCAACACCAATTACATCGCCTCCTGCTT
>JAXHVC010000051.1:0-4098 GCA_034189315.1 Chloroflexota bacterium
TGGCCAAGGAACCCAATACTAACTTTGAAGTTGAGGATGCTACGATGCTCTCAACTGCACTAGACAGACTTGTGCAAGGAGGCATTGATGCAATTCTTATGGATATTGCACCATCAGATGTTGACGGTCTCGATGATCTTATAAAGGTACGAACTCAGTCCCCAGAAGTGCCAGTTGTTGCAATTGTAGGACGTGATGCAGATGAATATCTTGCGTTTGAGGCACTGCGACATGGTGCTCAGGATTGCCTGGTCAAAGAGGAAATGGACATTCATAGTATAGCACGATCTATCCGCTATGCCATCGAACGTCAGCGTGTAGATGAGGCTATACATATGCCTGGGAAGGGCCTAAGAATCTCTGATGGTGATAACCGAGTGATTCATACACAGTCCCTAGGGGAGAGTAGTTGTATGGCGAATACCCTATCAGACAGCGAGGAGGTTTATAGGGATATTTTCTATAATGCGCAAGTTGGTTTGTTTCGGACAAGTATAGATGATGGAAAACTCCTTGAATGCAACCCTCGATGTGCGCAGATTGCGGGTTATGATAGTCCAGAGAGGTGTGCTGCTGAGTATATTGTTGCAGATCACTGCACGGACCGTGGAATCTATGAGCGAGCGCTGGCCAGCTTGATGGAAACTGGGGATGTTGAAGAGTCCGAAATATGTGTCACTCGAGGGGATGGCTCATCTGTATGGGTAGCGTTATCGGCACATCTTGATCGTAAGAGGGGGTGTATCCAGGGGGTGCTAAATGACATAACCAAGAAGAAATGGGAAGAAGAGACTCTGCGGGAAAGTGAAAAGCGTTATCGTATGCTTGCTGAGAATGGCAGTGATGTCGTCTGGACTATGGGAATGGACATGAAGTTCACCTATGTCTCTCCTTCAATTACGCCTATGCTGGGTTATTCTGTAGAAGAAGCCATGGATCTTTCGATTGAGGAACTGATATCTCCAGAGGAGTTGGAGAAATTCAACGACGTCATGGCAAGGGAAACAGATCAGCAGAAGAAATCTCCACATCCTGCAGATAGCGGAGCGCGTGGCATAGAAGTGAAGCTGCGATGCAAAGATGGGGAATTGATTTGGGCTGAGGTCAATTCAGTCTTTCTCTATGATGATAAAGGACAGGCAGTGGGCTTGGTGGGGACGGTACGTGATATCTCCGATCGCAAGCAGGCCGAGGAGCGGTTTGAGGAGATTGAGTATAGATATAATGCAATACTCAATAATCCGATGGAGATAGTTTATGAACATGATATTAATGGGCAGTTCATTACCCTCAATGATTATGCATTGAATGTGTTGGGATTGGAACGGAGTAACCTTCAGGATTTGTGGTTGTCGGATGTTCTTCACCCTGAGGAATTGAGTCGGGCTGTGGAACTAATGATGGAGACCTTGGACAAGGGGTATGATGACAGACCTGATGAGATGCGGTTAGTGTCACCAATGACTGGGGAGGTAATCTGGATCGAAGTATGTAACTTCCCAGTCAACCGTGAGGATGAAGAATATCGAGGTCTTGGTTTTTGCCGTGTCATTACAGACCGCAAGCGGGCGGAGCAGGAGCTGCGGTCAAGCGAACAAAGATATAGAACAGTTTTCGAGAACTCGGCTGTTGCCATTGTTGTTCTCGATGACGTACAGCGTATCGTGTCCTGGAACAAGGTGGCAGAAGGCTTGCTGGGTATGAGTAAGCGTGATTTACAGGGCAGTCCGATAGAAGCGTTATATCGTAAAGGGGAATGGCAACGAATTGTATCCCGGCGTGAGAAACGCAGGGGGAAACAGATCAGCTTAGAGACAAAGATGATCAAGAAGAATGGGGATATCATAGATATAGACATGTCGCTTAGTGACCTCAAGGATGATGAGGGGAATCTGACTGGTTCTGTGGCTATCATCAAAGATATCACAGAGCGTAGATTGGCAGAAGATGCTTTGAGACGTAGTGAGCGGCAGCTTCGGAAAAAGAATGAACAATTAGGTGTAGCGAGGGATCGGCTCAGGTCCCTTACCACTAGCCTGGAGGAAAGGGTTCGTGAGCGGACTAATCAAGTGGAAGCACTACTCGCGCAAAAGGATCAATTCGTAAACCAATTGGGTCATGACCTAAAAACGCCCTTAACCCCGCTTGTGGGATTGCTCCCATTAGTGGAGGGGCGGCTACAAGACGATAAATCCAAGGATATGATGAAGGTAGCCATGAACAATGTAAACTACATGAAGGAGCTCATTAATAAGACGTTGGAACATGCTCGCCTCAATGCGCCGGGTATGGAACTTATATTGGAGGAAATGGATCTTCTGGAAGAGGTATCTCAGGTTATTGAAAATAGAGGGATTATCCTTGAGGAAAAGGGGATAAAAGTACACAATCATATTGATCCAGGAATTTTTGTGAGAGCTGATAAACTCAGATTCCAGGAGGTAATTGATAATCTACTAACCAATGCTGTGAAATACACACCTGCAGGTGGAAACGTAGCCCTTGGTGCTATTAAAGAAGATGGTCATGTCAGATTCACTGTTGCAGATACTGGCATTGGTATGGCGCCGGAGGATGCGAGTCTTGTGTTCAACGAGTTCTACAAGGTAGATCGCTCCAAGCATAACTTACAGTCCTCTGGACTGGGTCTAGCAATATGTAAACGTATTGTGGAAAAGCATGGTGGTCAGATATGGGCCGAAAGCCCTGGTGTGGGAAAGGGGACGATCATGAACTTCACCATCCCAGAGGAACCATCTCAGCAAGAAGTCGGTGAAGAGGTGCCAGCCTGATGGTTACCTCTACTTGTTATATTCCGATGATATAGGGGGAAGGTTTCTTGTTCTATTGATATTATCTACATAGAAATGAATTAATCCGTAGCCCTTGCTTCAGTCTGAATGTGAGCGAGGGCTTCTTAGTTATTCGAGAAATTGGGGGATGGAAATTACAGATGTTGGGTATATGCACATTTCAAGCCAAGTTCAACTGAGTTGTGAGGATGATATCTTTTTTATTAAACTTGACAAAAAAGATTATATGTAGTACAAGGTTGCTTATTGTCAATCGATAGTAACCGTTCAGCAGAGCACTGGCGGTAGGGATATGTGCCCGGTTCAATCTGTTAACCGTGTTCCTGGTTGTACACACCTATAACTCTTTCTCGTGGTGGGGAGAGAGGACACCTTTATATGTTAACTGTGTGAAAGGTCAATATCGTTGAGTTAAGGGATTTTCGTTGTTGGGAGTGATTGGATGTTAAGATCCGAAATTCCAAGCACCAAATCCCAGACAATACCCAAGCTCCAATAACAAAAACACTCTCGACTACTTTCCTGTTTAAGGTTTTGGTTATTGAGATTTATGGAGCTTGAGATTTGGGATCTCATTTACACACAATGAGACATGGAAGATTTGATGGCGCTTGTTCTAGTCATGACATAATGATTGATGCCCTTGAAGGTAGAGGTTAGGTGGGGGTGATTCTGAGATACTCTATAGCTTTTCCTCTTATGTAATAACAGCATAGTGATAAGTGAACAGTTACAATCAATGAAGGGGGGGTAATGCCGAGGAGAAAGAGTGAATGGGAACAGGCGAGAGAGTCCTTCCTGAATATACAAGAGACTCCAAAGTCAGTGGAGGAGAGGGAATATGTCCCAGAGAAGTCGTGTGGGAAGTGCAAGCACTTTTCTGTTTCCTCTGGACTAGGTTCTGCGGGTGGGCATTGTCTTGTCCTAAAAACAGGTTCTGATATCTCCGTAGATCCTCCGGTGTTATTAACAGAAGGTGAGACTAATCTACAATCGGATGTAAGGATGGATGCAAGTAGGTGTACATATTATGGTCCTATGGCACTTGTGGATCATGATATATCGGAGGCATTCGATCCGCGGTATAGTCGCCATCAGAGACAGACTATGTAGTTGTTGTGCCGTCCCTGTAATAGCTTCACAAAGCGGTATTTCTTATAAACGTAAACGATTAGGCCCTTAGCTCCGAGAAACAATAGAATGTAGGGAATGCACTACAAAGGGAGTGAAGGGGATGAAGCAGGAATCGATAAATCTCATCGAGTTTCAGAATAAGTTTGCTACG
>JAXHVC010000052.1:0-3644 GCA_034189315.1 Chloroflexota bacterium
CAGTCCTTCAGGGTAGTTGTCAATTATCACCTTTAGCGGACGGAGAACCCCCATCACTCGTAGAGCTCGCTTGTTGAGGTCTTCTCTAATGCAGTGCTCCAATAAGGCTATATCTATTGTGCTATCAGTCTTGGCCACACCAATACGTTCGCAAAACGCCCTAATGGCTTCCGGTGTGTATCCCCTGCGCCGCAAACCGGCAAGTGTAGGCATACGGGGATCATCCCATCCAGATACATGGCCATCTTGGACCAATTGAAGTAGCTTTCTTTTACTCATGACAGTGTAGGATAGGTTGAGACGGGCAAACTCGATCTGTTGAGGCTGATAAACTTTCAACTGCTCCAAGAACCAATCATACAAGGGACGATGAGCTTCGAACTCTAAAGTGCAAATCGAATGCGTAATCCCCTCAATCGAATCCTCAAGACCATGTGCCCAGTCATACATTGGATAGATGCACCAATTATCACCAGTGCGGTGATGATTTGCATGCAGAATGCGATACATAGCAGGATCTCGCATATTCAAGTTTGGAGAAGTCATATCAATCTTAGCACGTAACACCTTGGTCCCATCTTCATACTCTCCTGCCCGCATACGTTTGAACATACTAAGATTCTGTTTTATCGAACGATTGCGATGAGGGCTTTCCCTACCGGTCTCTGTAAGAGTACCACGGTATTTCCTTACCTCTTCGGCACTGAGATCATCAACGTAAGCCTTTCCAGCCTTGATCAGTTCTACTGCATACTCATACATTTGCTCGAAGTAATCTGATGCGTAGAATAGGCGATCTTCCCAATCAAATCCCAGCCATTGCACATCTTCCTTTATTGATTCTACATATTCATCTTCCTCCTTGGCAGGATTGGTATCATCAAAACGCAGATTACACAGACCACCGTACTGAGCGGCCAATCCGAAATTCAAGCAGATGGACTTGGCATGACCAATGTGTAAGTATCCATTAGGCTCTGGGGGAAATCTGGTATGCACACGGCCATCATACTTACTAGTTTCTAAATCTTCATTGATAATATCTTTAATGAAGTTAGAGGAAACGCTTGTTTCATTCATGGTCATCCTGTATCCACCCTTATAGAAATAATATAGCCGACATTCAATAAAACAAAACCAGGAAACTGACTAAAACTACAATGCCCTCATCACCTTTGTCAAGAACTTGCACATTAGAATATGCATATATGTCTAGATGTGCTGTGATAATGATTGATTCCGACCTATTATTCCCTCCCATGACTAAACCACTTCCACTTCCACTTCCAATTCCACTTCCAATTCCGATCCAGCCCAGAATATCTATCATTATCCAATAGTTCCAACCAAGAGATGCCAATAGTAACGTATCAATGTAGACGCTACATGTGGATGATGTTAGAATCTGCGATATTACTCAAATGATGGGTCCCTTATACTGACGAATATCGGATTGAAAAAGAGATCCTATAAAACTATGGAGATTCATGAGCCAACAAACGATTCGTGTGCGCTTTGCACCTAGCCCAACCGGATACCCACATGTCGGTAACATACGGACTGCACTGTTCAACTGGTTGTTTGCTCGACATAATAATGGCACGTTCATCCTACGTATCGAGGACACTGATCAATCCCGGAAAGTGGATGACGCACTGGATTCTATCCTTGGAAGCCTCAAGTGGTTGGGGCTCGACTGGGATGAGGGCCCGGAAAAAGGAGGAGAGTGTGGGCCCTATTTTCAATCTGAACGCCTCGATCTCTATCACAGTTATGCACAACACCTTTTAGACAAAGGTCATGCCTATAAGTGTTATTGCTCTCCTGAACGTCTTGAGCAGATGCGAACCGATATGGCAGCACGAAAGGAATCGGTTCGTAGCTACGATAGATACTGTCGGAATCTCACAAACAAACAAATATCAGAATATGAATCCCAGGGCATTACCCCTGTTATTCGATTCAAAATCCCCTTGGAAGGACAAACCACATTCCACGACTTAATCCGCGGCGATATTACATTTGAAAACACGGAGTTGGATGACCTAGTTCTACTCAAATCCGATGGGTATCCAACCTATCACCTGGCAAATATTGTGGACGACCATCACATGAAAATATCACACGTGCTGCGAGCAGACGAGTGGTTATCTTCCACACCAAGACATACTCTACTATATAAGGCATTTGGATGGAAGCCACCGTTATTTGCTCATTTACCAATGATTCTGGGACCAGACAAATCCAAGCTAAGCAAACGTCACGGTGCTACAGCAGTAACCGAGTTCCAGGATCAGGGTTACTTACCCCAAACCATGATCAACTTCATGGCGTTGCTTGGTTGGTCTCTTGATGATAAGACGGAGATCTTCAGCAAGGAGGAGCTAATACGTCACTTTTCCATAGAACGTATAAGTAAGACTGGTGCGGTATTCAACCATGAAAAACTATACTGGATGAATGGAGCATACCTGCGAGAGCTATCTCACCAAGACTTACAGCAACACATTATGCCTGTTCTCGAAAAGGGCCTTCCTCCACACATCGCACGGCCAATATCTGATGAATACGTTAGAAAGATCGTTCCTCTTATCCAGGAGAGGATTAACACTTTTAACGAAGCAGCTACCTATGCTGATTTCTTCTTCCTCGATGACAACCTAGAGTACGATCCAATGCTACTTATAGCCAAGAAGATGGATTCACCATCCACTCTCAAGGTACTCATAGCAGCTAATGAGAGGTTGTCCACCGTCGAGTGCTTTGATCACGACCTGCTAGAAACAACACTACGTTCCCTAGCCGATGAATTAGGGTTCAAGGCAGGGCAAGTCTTCAGTCCCCTAAGGGTGGCCTGTACTGGTCGTACTGCCACACCTCCATTATTCGAAACTATGACAGTTCTTGGGAAGGAACGTTGTCTGGCTAGGATCAAACTGGCAACAAAAAAGCTCCAACAGATATCGGGGTGAATGCAATGCTGTATGTTATGCTTTTTTGTCTCTAAACCTTGTACTTCCTGTCAAACTAGAAAAGCGCTGTGACAGATCAACCTCCGATTTCATACGAATCCAAGCTACAAGATAATGATTCGTGAAAAACATCCTTAAGTGTAGATTGGCAAAGACAGAATCGCCTCATACAAGTTCGACAGCTTCTAACCAGAAAACTCTCAATTTACCTATGGACAATCATAGATCAAATACCATTTAGTTTCCCAGACCACATACATTGTCCCTCTATGAGATGGGATGACAACGGTATAACTGACAACAAGAATCACCTGCCAAGACTACAACATACTACTATCCATATAAGATTAACGATTAGGTCCTTAACCCCGAGACACATAAGGTAGGGGGAATCCCCAATTTCTGTCATTGCGAGCGAAGCGCGGCAATCTGGGTAGGTGAGGGGGCAATCTGAACTTATTACCAGTCTCGTCTGCTATGAATCAACCTTCCTTCCACACCACACCCCAGATTGCCACGTCGCTATCGCTCCTCGCAATGACGCACTGGGTTGAACGGTTACACGTAGGGAATGTACTACAAATGAAGTGAAGGAGATGAAGTAAGAGTCGATAAACCTCTTCAAGTTCCAGAATAAGTTCGCTACGGAAGAGACCCTTTCGGAGCTAAAGG
>JAXHVC010000053.1:0-4343 GCA_034189315.1 Chloroflexota bacterium
GCTTATTGGACGCCATGGACATAAAACGCCCACTCAGGTTAGACAGGAACAGGCAAGCCTTGTCCCCGTTCCTGTGTAATTAGTGCTTATCAGGTGTTCAATATTTGTTGACCGATACAGGCATAGGGAAACACGGAGGTTAATCGTCATCGAAGAAGTAATAAAAGGTTAGGGGAGAGTTTACTCTCCCCAGGGAGGCTAAGCCTTCCCTACCCTAAGAGTCTTTCCCAGATTCGATCCGGGAGTGATTTTAGAAGAATCGCGGTTTTAAAATCTCTTCTGGTAGGCATGGCAATAGGGATGCGCTCCCTTTTTCTGGTAGTAGTCCTGGTGATAGTCTTCAGCCTCCCAAAAGGTACCAGCCTTCTCTATCTGGGTGGCCACCTTGTATCCCTTCTCCCTCAGAACCCCAACGAGCCGCTCTGCTATCTGCTTTTGCTCATCGTTAATGTAGAAAACCGTGGAGCGGTATTGCTCGCCAATATCGGGTCCCTGTCGATTTACCTGTGTGGGGTCATGAATCTCGAAGAAAAGCTTCGCCAGCTCCTCGAAGGAGGTTTGACTGCTGTCGTAGATCACTTCCAAAGCCTCGGCATGACCAGTTGTTCCCGAGCAGACCTGCCTATATGAAGGCTCTTGCAAAGATCCGCCCATATAACCAACACGAGTAGATAGCACTCCCTTAGCCTTCTGGAAGTGATACTCCACTCCCCAGAAACACCCTGCCGCGAAGTAGGCCTCCTCAATCCCTAGTTTTCTTTCATCCGGGATAAAATCCAACGATACAGAATTAACACAGTGCCGGAGGTTCTTGGGAGTTAGTCCCTCACCTGAAAAAACATGTCCCAAATGAGCGCCACAGTTGTTGCACACGATCTCAGTGCGAAAGCCATCGGCATCTGGTATCCGTTTAATGGCACCAAGTATCTCATCATCAAAGCTAGGCCAACCACAACTAGACTCAAACTTATCCCCAGACTTATACAAGGGAGCATTGCATTTTCTGCATAAGTAAGTTCCATTTTCCTTGTGCTGGTAGTACTTTCCAGTGAATGGACGTTCGGTGCCTTTATAAAGAATCACATATTCTTCCTCTGGTGTAAGCTTATTATAATTCATACTTCATTCCTCCCCACATATCATATTCCATGGCCATGCTATAAAATTCGAAGCAGACAATTATGTCCACGATTCTCCAACGTTAATAACAATACTTATAAGCCAGATCATTATTCATATTCTCGTATAATTTAAAAATCTTATCGGACTTTACACTTAGAGAAAAAGACTAAAGTCTCTTTTTGTTTGTTTTGATGAGGTATTCAATAGTAGTGTCCTTTGTCTGCTCATGCAGTCTAATGGCAAGGTCCATACAAGGAACCAGAAACGGGATATTTTGTTGGCTCATATAAACTAAAGATTTGCTTATGCTGTTATTCTATTTAAGACCATCTCAGTGAAGTATCTTAAAGTAGCTAACCTGCTCTGTAATAAACCATATGTAATTAGAGGGGCTCAAATCTGCTCGTTGGTTCTACGGATTGGGAATACATAAACCTCGATACCTTATGTAGCTAGGATTCATGGTAGACTACCAATGTAACTAAGGAAAAACGGCAGTGATCTTCATCAAGAGACTGCACCAATAAGACAGATGCATCAATCGAGTTACACAACCTTATTGATACCCGGGATCTTGGCAGGTATAGCTGTTGCAATCAGTTTCGTGTTTTCCTCAGATGGATTGCCGCAGGTAACCATCTGTGCATTCAATCGCATCACAGGCCTACCTTGCCCCGGTTGCGGACTTACTCGAGCCTTCTGTGCTATCTCTCATGGACAGTTTGCACAAGCATGGGATTTGAATCCCTTTTCCTATCCACTATATGCCTCTGCACTCTTAGTACTATTCAGACCTCTGATAGCCCTATTTTGGCCGCGTACAGCCGAATATCTTTTTGAATCCCGCATCACTACGTATCTCTTGCTGATTGCAGCAAGCAGTATGATCATTTGGGGAATCTGGCGCATGACATGGTGGGAGGGATGGTGAAATTATCTTGGGCCTTGAAAATACCATTGGCCAACGTTATGGATGTCATTCCTAATAATACATATTTTATTTAGTATTCCGGGTATGGAAAAAAGATAGCTCCGTCACCCAGCGCCTCACAATAACATCAGCCTATGTTTTTATGAGAATCACGGTAAGCAAGTAAATCACTATGAAGCCAGTTGCTATTTTGTTTGCTTTGGAGCATTATTATGAAAACTTGTACACTCATGCTTTTGTTCTCTTGCCCTACTCCAAGAATCCTCAGTACTAATAACTAGATAGGAGGTTGTACAATGAAAGTCCTGGTCACCTATTTCTCTCAAACCGGAAATACCGAGGCTATTGCAAAAGCAATACAGGACGAAGCAGCAACAGCGCATGACGTGCAATCAAAAAACATCGAAGAGGTGCAACCAGAGAGCTGCCAAGACTACGATATCGTTTTCATCGGTTCACCCATTCATGCCTCAAATCTTGCAGGTCCAGTAACATCGTTCATGAATAGTCTACAACAATCTCCGAACTTCAAAGTAGTAGGATTTGTAACGCACGGTTCCCCCTGCTTTGAAACAACTTCCTTCCAAAACGGTCTCACCACTTTCGAAACCATCACCAAGGAGAAAGGAATCGACCTCCGTGGATGCTTCGAGTGCCAGGGACGTCTAGCCTCAGCACTGCATGATATGGTCAAACAAGCACGGGGGCTTTCTGATGAGCAGTTCAGCGAGATGATGGCAGAGGCAGACAAACACCCAGGACCAGATGATGAGCAAAAGGCCAAGGAGTTCACCCGTAACATACTTTCCGGCACATAGCAGTATTTCCCTCAAGGCTATATTAAAAACGATTAGGCCTTGAGCTCCGAAAGGATCTCTTCCGTAGCGAACTTATTCTGGAACCTGAGGAGGTTTATCGACTCTTACTTCATCTGCTTCACTTCATTTGTAATACATTCCCTAAGTGTAACCGTTCACCCCAGTGCTCGCAATGACAGAAAGCGGGGATTACCCCTACTTTATGTGTCTCGGAGCTAAGATCCAAATCGCAAAAAACAATCTATACATGCTATATAGGGATAGGAGAGATAGTGCTCACACCCCCTATCCCTAGTATCCTATTAGTGTCATAGTAGATCGATAACCCGGATTCTCGCATTCAAGTTCGAATGGATTAGCAGGCTGATGCTTTCTTCCTAAAGAGCACTCTCGTTCTTTCCACGTACATGCTCTCCAATACTAGTGCATACACTTATGTTGTGTTACAAGGAATGGTCATGAACTGGATAGAGGAAACCGAAGTACTCATTATCGGATTCGGTGGTGCCGGAGCTACCGCTGCTATAACTGCTCATGATCTGGGCGCCAATGTTCTGATCCTTGAAAAAATGCAAGAGGGAGGAGGAAATACTAATGCCTCCTTCGGCGGCCTCCTAAACGTGAATGATATAGAACAAGGACATCAGTATTTTGAAAGCCTATGCAATCGTATTTCGCAGCTTGTCGAGCCTGAGATGACTAGGGAATTCACTCTAGAGTGTTCCCAGAATAAGGAGTGGATCGAGAGTCTTGGTGCCACAACAGTCGTCTACGGAGGGGCATCATTCCCTGAATTGCCTGGTTCTGGGTCTATCCAGAAGCTGCTTGCTATAAGCAACCATCCAGAAGGAGAAAACTCCTTCTGGCACCTCCTTAGTACACAAGTGGAGAGACGCCAGATTCCAGTTTGGTACAATTCCCCAGCCGATCGCTTGATTACCGATACCCAAGGTATGGTAATTGGTGCCATAGTAATAAGGGATGGCAAAGAAGCTGCGATAAAAGCAAAAAGAGCAACAATCCTCACCTGCGGTGGATTCGAGTTCAACGATTGGATGAAGATGAACTACCTAAAAGGCTATCCCTATCATGCCTTTGGATCGCCTGGGAATCGGGGAGATGGTTTGAGTATGGCTCAACGTGTCGGTGCTGACCTGTGGCATACATCTAGCGTTTCTGCACCCTTAGGTTTCAAGGCCCCCGATTTCGAAGCTGCTTTTATGATTCGCCCTCCAGGTATGCATTACATCTATGTAGACAAGAGAGGCAAGCGCTTCGCGTCAGAATTGGCAGAGGTACATGCCTATAATTTCACGGTAGATTACTTCGATCCTCACAGCCTCGACTATCCCCGTATTCCCTGCTTCATGATATTCGACAGCAAGGGATGCGGTTTAGGTCCGATTGGTATCACTGCATTGGGATTTAATCGAGGCAAATATGAATGGTCAAACGATAATACGGAAGAGATA
>JAXHVC010000054.1:0-3340 GCA_034189315.1 Chloroflexota bacterium
TGATCAGCTGAGTATGTTTGAATAGGAGATACCACCTTTAGGTGGTAAACGGTTTATCAATCCGCTTTGAGCGGTTCCCACTCTTCCAAGCCTCCGGCTCTGCCGGAGGTTGAGTGACTGCCCCGATATCTTCGTATACTTCATGGACGAGAACAATGTAGTGTTTTTCATATCCCTTTTCCCATATTAGAGAGGTTGTCTGATGGTGGCATCCTATTCTAAATGCGCACATACAAATAATGAATTCTCACTTGGACAATAGATTAGTGCTTTGTCTTACTTAGTATGAGAGAAGATCAGGAACAACAGATAAGAGATATTATAAATAAGATAAAACCATTTGTTAGCCCGAGCGGGGCGCTTATCGTATTAATCTGCTTCTTTTTGCCTTGGGCCAAGGCGTCATGTACTACAGGAACAGGTACTCAGGTTGATGTAATAACTCTATCGGGTCCTGATATTGGTGGGATATTATGGCTTACGTTTGCTGCGGCCATTGTAATACTACTTACATTCTTCTTCTTCCTAGGGCAAGGAAAGTTGGACCAATCCAAGTTAGTTATTGCGCTATGTGCTCTTGTGGGATTAGCCTCCATTCTGATTAAGTATCTGGATACAGAGAAACCTCCAGGTGTCACAGTCACCATCATGATTGGAGCCATTGGTACGATCATCGGTCTTGTGCTCTCACTCTTAGGAGTGCTTTTCCTTAGTATGGAGAGTTCGTCAAGAAAACTAATCTCGAAGACTCCTCCCAAAAATAAAGCTCGGCGCTACAAATGATCAAAATGGTGATATAGAGCTATCACGTAGACGAATGTAACTAGCTCACCATATTCATCCCTTGAATTGATTAGTAATGGGCTGTCTCCTATCCCGACCGAATGCCCTGGGAGTAATCTTTACCCCAGGGGGTGCCTGGCGTCGTTTATATTCACTGATGTCTACAAGGCGAGCAGCTTTGTGTACCATATCTGGATCAAATCCTATATTGATGATTTGCTCGATACTTTTGTCTTCTTCAACATACGAAGTCAAAATGGGATCAAGAATATCGTAGGGTGGTAGGCTATCGCTATCGAATTGGTCTGGCCGGAGTTCCGCCGAGGGCTCCTTGTCGATAATGCCTTGGGGTATAAGATCTGTACCGGCTAGTCCATTACGATAGTTGGAAAGCTCATATACGATTGTTTTTGGCACGTCTTTTATAACTGCAAAACCACCAGCCATATCGCCATATAACGTCGCGTATCCGGTTGCCATCTCACTCTTATTACCTGTGGCCAGCACCAACCAGCGGAATTTATTAGATAGAGCCATTACTAGATTACCTCTGATACGTGCCTGTAGATTCTCTTCTGCTACATTTGGCTCTGTTCCTTTAAACAACACCTCTAACTCATTTAAATAGGCTTGGAATATGCTGTCGATTGGTATAGTTATTAATTGGATGCCCAGGTTGTCTGAAAGTAGCTTAGCGTCGGATTTGCTACCTGCAGAAGAGTATCTCGATGGCATGGAGACGCCGATGACATTGGATGGGCCAAGTGCGTCTGTAGCTATGGCAGCCACAAGAGCGGAATCAATTCCTCCTGAGAGGCCTATTACAGCTTTCTTGAAGCCATTCTTGAGAATATAGTCACGAGTGCCTAATACAAGAGCACTATAGATCTCTCCTGCGAGGTCAAGGAGTGTAACTTCATTTTTCGGTAATGATGGCTTGTCTTCTGTGAGTGCTTGCTCCGATACATACACTTTGGGTACTGTCCAATTGCCATTCTTAGATAAGTGGTCTCCCTTTCTCCACCTGGGATCATGTAAGCGAGTTCGAAATACTGCTTCAATATCAAGATCTGTAACAATAAGGTCTTCTTCGAACTGTTTCCCACGAGTAATTAGATGTCCTTTTTCATCTATAACCATACTGTTGCCGTCAAAAACTAACTCATCTTGCCCCCCAACCAGGTTGTTGTGAATCACTATGGCGGAATTATCCGAGGCTCGTGTTGCCATCATCCTCTCTCTAAAGTTACCCTTGCCATAGTGATACGGAGAAGCTCCAATGTTTACGATAACTTGTGCCCCTGCCAGTGACTGTGCAGTGGCGGGTCCTGCTTCATACCATATGTCTTCGCATATACATAACCCAACTTCAACTCCTGCTATAGTATATACGGGACATTCGCTTCCTGCTCTGAAATACCGATTCTCATCAAATACCCCATAATTTGGTAGAAATAACTTGTGATATACACCTACAAGTTTACCGTCGTAGATAACTGCCGCGGCATTATATATATCTCCGTGAGCATCAACGAAACCAACAATCACAGCGATTCCGTGAGAGTCCTTGATGACGTCTTCAAGTACTATCAGGTTATGCTCAACAAACTGAGGTTTTAATAAGAGGTCCTCGGGAGGATATCCGCATATTGCGAGCTCGGGAAATGTGATCAGATCTACACCAAGTGATCTTGCCTCGTCAATGGCAGCTATAATTTTTTGGGTGTTTCCTTTAAAATCACCCACGGTAGAGTTAATCTGAGCCATGGCAATTCGTAACCTGCGCATATTATATCCTCCGGGTGTACTCAGTTTTAATTGAGAAGTAGAGTTTCATTATTAAGTGGATCTAAAGCAGCTAGGAAACAGTCTAGGCCGAAGACTGTGGATCGTCAATAGTTAATACTATATTATCGTATACTATTACGGTGATTGATAGATAGGATCTAAGATTTGAACTGATAACTTAATTTGGTTGACGAGTTAATTTATGTCAGGATGATATTATTCTTTTGGGCGCTTAGCTAGAGTTAGAGGTATTATAATCTACTGAACCATACTGCCTTGCGAGACATAGTACCGAACTCGAGTAAAGAGTGGTATGATGCTACATCAAGCTCATTGATCTATAAGATAAAGCATAGCAAAGTGTTGGGAATGCTGTAGGATTATGGTGGACTAGATGAAGTGTAATATGATTATTACCGTAGCTCAAAAACATATCGTTTATCGGGTAAACTCTGCCTGTCATTGCGAGCATGGTATCCAAGAGGAACACGGGTTATTAGTGAAAGAAACCTCCAGTTTCGTAGGAGTGGAGCGAAGCAATCTCGCGTATTTTGTCATGTCGTCTTTCTGAGATTGCCTTATCGCTGACGTAACTTGTAGTTAAACAGCAAGTTTGTTTTTATACGGCATCATGGTGATGGAGCAAAGGTCCTTTGGTCTACAATTAAGTTGGACACCTAGGAGATGAAGTAGAATCATATTAGGAAGGTGTCTAATGCAAGAAGATCAGATTGGGACAGAGGGATTGAGAATGGGTAGGAGAATGACG
>JAXHVC010000055.1:0-2286 GCA_034189315.1 Chloroflexota bacterium
CGAGTGCTCTGTATGTCTTTACAGATGGAAAATCGGAACCGTATTCACAGAAATTACCTGAAAAAGAGATTGAATATCGAAAAAAGAAAGACCAAGAGAGTGTCTCTCCCGGTCAAATCGGAACACCAAACCGCTCTGTTCCTGTATAGACAAGCCACCGTCCACCATAAGACATTGGCCTGAGATAAAAGAGGCTTCAGGAGAGCAAAGGAATAACACTGCATTTGCTACATCGCTACATCTACCTACTTGCCCCAATGGATGACAGAACTCAGCGATCATTCGATAGCGCTGGTTGTCATCACTATGGTAGTAGGCTCTGTCCTTATCTTTAACAATGAAGCCAGGTAACAAGGCATTAACACGCACCCCATATATCCCCGAATGTGCGGCCAGATATCGAGTCATTTGTAGTAGCCCAGCCTTGGCTATGTGATAGGCAGGTGATTCATGACAAGTTTCCACAGCCGCAATGGAACTGATGTTTACAATTGTACCCCCATCATTCTGTGCCATCACATGAATGGCTTCTTGTGATGCAAAGAACGCAGCTCTTAGCATGACTGTTATTGCTTCCTCCCATGTATCCTCGGCCTCATCGAACAGATTTGTACGCCGCCCCGCACGGGCATTGTTAATCAAAATATCCAATCTCGCTTGGCTTTCAAAGATCCGTCTGATCATGGTCTGAGGTGCACCCTTCTCCATTAGGTCTACACATAGATACTTAGCATGCAATCTATCTCTACAGAACTCAGCTTCAGTCCTTTTTCCTTCTACCTCATTGACGTCACAGATAAAAACAAAGGCGCCCTCATCGGCAAATGCTCTAGCGATACTCCATCCGATTCCAACTGCCCCACCAGTCACAGCCACAACCTTCCCTGAAAACCTATCGTCCGTACCACGAGATCGTTTCCCTTCCTGCACAAATCTCCTCATTATATAGAATTGATCATGAACCGTTAACATACGAGTGGTCTAATTCAATCTGAGTAATCGATATAGGCAAGAATATTCTCCATCTCATACATTAGGCTTTCCTTAGTCTCAAAGACTCGTAACAAGGTCTGGCACGGTCTGGCAAAGGAAAACTGGTTGTTCTTCCCTAGCTCAATACACATTTGATCATAGTCGTGATCAGGATTCTTATATATTACATAGGGGACAGCACCAAGAATCGCCATATTACATGGGCCACTTGACATACCCATAAAGGCAGCGCTGACTTGGATCAGAGCCAATTCTCCTACCAAGTTGCTTTTCAAATCCCGTGTCACAAGTACATTATTCAATGTTCTTATTCTATCATCAATTTCCTCATTACCAATGATAAGGAATTTGATTTTGTGCCGTAAAGCACTAGCCTTGAAGAATGCTAACCACTCATCGAAATTGGCATTGCTACAATGGCTATGGCACCCGTCGTTTTTAAGATGGACAACCACTGGAATATACGGTGCAACATGCTTTTCTATAAACTCTAGCGCCCACCGCATGGGCCCTTCCTTGACTGATAAAAGAGGAATACTGCCATACTCAGCATGGAACCTCTGAAGAAAAATAGTTGTGCTATATTGATGAGCTATAGATCCACATTCTGTCAGGACATCAAGCCCTGGCCAAGTAAGACAGGGCATTTGCCGACTGGACACATAATCATGAACCTGATTAAGAGTCCAAGCTACGTAACAATTATCAATGCCCTGTATGTTAAGTAACATGGAGATTAGCATCGAATTTCGACAGGATTCACGATCCAGTCTTGTCAGGGTATTATCATTCACAACTGTCGCTGAAACCGACAGCACATTCGATGGTTGCCCTACAAAGCAGACACCCATAATGTCTAGATCGTAAATCATAGTTAGCGCATGTAATTCAGCCGCTAGAATTAACACCCCTCCTATGCTCGGAGGCATTACCTGAGTATCCCAAACCCCAATAACTCTTGCCCCATCTGATCCAGACATATCATAAAGGTTCATTATACAAATTCGCGTTAACATCTCGGGCTTTGAGCCCCACACCAACCCCGATCAAATACTGTGCCATAGGATAGAATCCAGTATGTACAACCTCGTCATTCATAGAAAACAGAAAAACATTACAGAAATATTCTGACAGAAGTTGCCGAAGAGTCTCGGCACTTTTCAGGTTAATATGCCCCTGCGCACTGGCAACACTGGCATGTCCCTGTGCATTGATATTGGGAGTACCCACGATGCATACGGCATCTGATCGCAGAGACTTGCCTATATTGAGCATAAATAAGTCTTCAGACTC
>JAXHVC010000056.1:0-17557 GCA_034189315.1 Chloroflexota bacterium
CGAAAAGGTAAGCGATTGGAGATAAAGGTCCCAGCAGGAGTAAAAGCAGGTAATACGGTACGGCTTCCAAATGCACGTAGAATAACAGATGGGGAACCTGGTGATATACTTATTCAAATCATGGTAAATTAGCTAGTATTCGGAATATACTCTAAAGGCAACACCTATTATGGTACTAGCTCTAGGATTAACCATAGAAGACTTTTAAACTGTAATACTAATAAATATTTTCAAGTTTAGCTTGGCTGTATACAATAAAATTGTGTGACACCAATCTATCACACGACACTTACCGCATGGCATTATATCAATAACATATCACACAAGGATTCAGCAGCATCATGATTACGCTATCGACATCTTGAAATCATGACCTCATATAATTCAATGCCCACCCGATACCTTCATGCAGATCCCTCATGGTAACAAGTTCATGCATATCCATTCCAAGATGAACAATTGATTGAGCGACCTCAGGTGTGATACCCGTCACCACACACTCAGTGCCAACCAACTTACACAGTTGTACGGTTCTCATAAGATAATTGCCGACCTCCGTATCTACAGAAGCCACCCCCGTAACATCTAGTACAACCACCAACGCCCCTGTCTCTACGATTTTAGGGAGTAGAACGCCCGCTATCTTACTTGCCCTTGTGGCATCTATCACCCCAATCAAAGGTAGTGCTAAAACCCGATCCCATACTTGTATAACAGGGGTAGAGAGATCCTCTTGGGATAACCGTAGCTTCTCCACTAGCTCCTTCAATTTCTCCTCTGAACATCTCAAAGCCTCCTCTGCCCGCTTCCGCTCGCTGATATCCTGAGCAAATCCTAAGACTGTGTGAACTTCTCCATCTCGCTTGATAGGCAAAACTAGAGTGCTAAGCCACACCTCTTCACCAGATTTGTTTATACAGCGGACCTCAATTGGTTGCATATTGCCACCCGCCGAAACTAGCGCTAGGTATTCAAATAATTTAGTTATATCGTCGGGATGAATAATATTCCTAAAGCTTAGATCTCCAATCTCTTCAGAACTAAATTCAGACAACTCTTGAAAATACTCATTAGCTTCTATGAAGTGTCCTTCTATGTCATTGATAAAAACAGCCTGGAGGGGATTATTAAAGATCGCCTTATATCTGTCTTCAGCTTCCAGACGTGCAGCTTCTGCCTTGTGTCTGGCAGATATATCACGAATGATTATCAGATCAGCAAGCCCCCCATCATATTCAACCGTAGAGCTACTCGTTTCAACTGGAAGCACAGTACCATCCTTCCGGAAGATACGCAGCTCACCAATCTGGGGCACATCCATTCCTGCCATTCTGCTTTCATACTTACTAAGACTCTCTTGTATCACCACTGGCCCAGATGCTCGCAAGGCCGACATCAATAGCCCCCTGACACTTCCCTCTCTTGCCCTTTCAGCTTCAAGGTCTTCCGGTGTATAACCAGTCATCTCACATATCCTGTTATTCATGAAGACCACGTCCAGGTCCTTAACAACTACAATACCATCGTTCCCTTTCTCTACTACAAGAGAGTATATATTTTCATCCGTATAGGACCTATTGTGCCCATGTAGATGCCCCTTCTCACCCACAACATTCCTAAACGTCCCCCGTTTCCCAACTATCAACCCATCCTCGTCATATAGGAGACGTGCATCCAATTCCACTGCCGCCCTAGTACCATCTTTCTTCAGCAAGGAAGCCTTATATGTTTCAACCCTACCGTTTTCCGACAATCCCGCAAGAAATCCCTCTCGCTGGTCAGGGGTTGCCCAAAACCGAGACATTTTCATACCCAATACTTCATGTGGTGATTTATAACCCAGGATCTTCGCACCAGATGGACTAATCACCGTGAATCTATCAAATTCATCTGCCTCAAAATACCCTTCTCTGATGCGTTCTATAAGTAATTCATCGGATGATTCTACGTTTTCACGGTTATGTCCACCGATCGAGGGCTCCGTTTCAGGTAAGACAGGGGGGATATTTGGTTCACTAATCCTGCTTAACCCCATAGGGTTCCTTTGCTCCTCTTTTTTATGGCTCATAGCGTCACCACCCTTTCTACCAATTGAAAGATGATACCAAGCATAGAGAAGATTCCCCCCAGATTAAAAAGTGCTTTTGTCACTACACTTCCAAAGACAGTCCTATCTAATTGACATCGTCACCTTGAAATGGCAGAAGCAAGTTTATCGAGGAATACGATACTACCTTACTATAGAAAAAACGGTCACCAACTATTCACCTTTAACCAATACAACCATCAAGTTATAGCTTTAACTGGATTAGTTGGAGCCAAACAGGAATAAACCCAAAATCCTAAACCCGAAGCACGAAATCCTAGACAAATCTAATCCTAGAATGCTCAGAACTCTCTACACGTTGGTGACTGGAATGCTAGATCATAATATTACTTAGTGTTTAGAGATTCAGACCTTGTTTTTTATTGCCATATGTGCAACGGTTTAGATCAGCAACACTAACCACTCACAGAGGAGCCAGTCATAACATATCCAGCTTCTCTCAATAAAGGATTCGGACTCGTAGGCTCATACTCTACTAAAAGCATGAACCGTACCTTTTCTGTAGAAGGATGGGCCTACGCTTTCGAAACCAATCTCCCTTGCCGATAGGATAATCTCACTCCCTCCGATAAATATCACACCACCATTTTTCAGCGATTCATAAAAGCTAGCATTCAGATTTCTTTTGGCATCGTCGGTAAGGTAAATAACGACATTACGACAGATAATCAGATCAAAATCCTTTTCAAACTCATCGGTCAGCAGATTATGCCTAGCAAACTCAACCCTGTTTCCTATATGATCTACAACCTTATAACCATCCCCTGATCTCACGAAGTATTTGTGTAGATTTAGGCCATCCACATTCTTAAGCTCTCTACCTATATAAGGTCCACCTTCCTTTGCCAGCGAAAGTATCGCATCATCAACATCCGTTGCAAGTATTCTATGTTTTACTTTAGGTGATAACACATCTAATAGCATAGCCACAGAATATGCCTCAGCCCCATTAGAACAACCAGCACTCCATATATTCAATATTTTGTTCTTTCGCAGCATTCCAGGAAGAATCACTCGCTTAAGATAATTAAACTGAAGCTCATCACGAAAGAACTCGGAGACATTTATTGTTAGAAAATCCTTCAATTCTTTTCTTAGGGCAGGATCTTTCTCAAGATCACTACAATATGCTACTACACTCCTGGGATGACGCTCTTCGATGAAAGAATCCAACCGCCGCCGCATTTGTTTGCGCTTGTAATGCTGAAGGTCCAAGTCTAATAGAATTCGGATGCGTCTCTTTAAATACTCAAACTCCGCGTCAGTCATAGAAGCCCCCTCTCCTCGCGAGTATTCGCCACCACATTCCCATAGAAGAACTAACTCGGTGCAGAGGTCATTGAATCCAAGTGTGCACTCTTGGCCAATTACTAACCAACCATCTTCTTGACAGCCGCAAGAACCCTACTCGGATCAAAAGGTTTTACTACAAAGTCCTTTGCACCAGCCTTCAGACATTCAATGACCATATTCTGTTGACCAATAGCCGTGACCATAGTCACCTTGGCAGATTGATCCATCTTAATTATCTCCCGGAGTGCTTGCACACCATCCATATCAGGCATAGTGATATCCAATAACACTGCATCCGGCTTGTGGTCTTGATACTTATCCACTGCATCCCTACCATTCACCGCACTGACCGTATCATATCCATTATCATGCAATAACTTCTCACATCTAGTACGCATAAAAGAAGCATCGTCCACAACCATAATCGTAGGCAATTCGGCCTCCTTTCCCAATACTACCTATATGAGGGATAACTCCCATTACTACCAACCGCAAGAATCCTATGGATCGATAGTGGCCAAAAGAATTAAGGACATATACAATCGAAAGGCCACATCGATCCCTATTCACCACAAGTATACCAATACCTTAATCAAGTTAACACCTCTCTATATATTTAACACTATCAATTGTACACCCTACCATAGACTTCAGATAACTATGTTCCTTACATCCAAAGTGGTTCTTACTAGAGTCGGCACATCCAATATCAATGCTACTCTACCATCTCCCAAGATACTTGCGCCGGCAACCCCTTTGACATCCCCCAAATAACTACTAATCGGTTTAACCACCACCTCCTGTGGCTCCATTACGGAGTCCACAGCTAAACCTACAGGCCGACTAGCATCTCGCGTTACTACAACAAATGATTCATTGCTGCAACCCTCATCATAATAGAGCGTCTTTCTCAACCGAACCAAAGGTAGTATCTCATCCCTCAGTCTAACGATCTCCCGACCCTCTACAGTCCTTGTCGAACCGCTTTCTAACTTCAGTGTTTCGGTAACCGATATCAAGGGGATTGCATACACTGTTCCTGCCGAGGACACCAACAATCCTTCGAAAGTAGCCAAGGTAAGAGGCAACTTCAATGTAAACTTGGTCCCTATGCCTGGTTTGGTATCAATTAAAACCACACCATTAAGTGCTTGGATATTCCTCCTAACAATATCCATCCCGACTCCACGCCCAGATACTTCGGTGGTGTTCTCTGATGTAGACATTCCGGACGCAAAGATAAGATCGATGGCTTCCTCCTGGCTCAACCTAGAAGCCAACTCAAGGGAGATTATCCCCTTCTTTACAGCTTCATCCCTCACACGATATGGATCGATGCCAGCACCATCGTCCTCCACAACAATCACGATATGACTTTCTTCTTGATATGCAGACAGGTGAATTGTTGCCCTTTGTGGTTTATCTGCTGCATTACGTTCAGCAACGGACTCAACCCCATGATCAACCGCATTACGTAGTAGATGAACAAGAGGATCACGTATACGCTCGATGACTGTCCTGTCTATTTCAGTCTCCTGCCCCTCAACTACAAAATCAACATCCTTCCCAGCCCTCCTGGCTAAATCCCTCACCATTCTAGGGAATGAACCAAAGACCGTACTGATGGGCAACATGCGAACTTTCATCATGCTTTCCTGTAGCTGGTCCACAATCTTCAGGGAATTCGTAGAAGTCTCCGACAACGCCTTCACCATCTCATCATCTTTGTATTTAGACTCTAACAACTTGCCAATCTGGTGTATCCTAGTACGAGAGATAGCCAATTCCCCAATAAGATTCATTAGATCATCTAAACGCTGTACATCTATCCTGACGGTCTGAGAAGCCCTGGCTTCATTCGATATAGGTTTAACCTGGCCAACCATTTCCTTGCTTGCAGCACCAACCAAACTAGATGCCCTTTCAGAACTAGAGGTTTTCACTGCTGATTGAGCCATATCCTTAACAACATCGGAATCGACCAGTTCATATACACTTACAACAACTTGGGCCAGGTCATCTATCTGCATAATCTCATCATGGATAACTTGAGCATCATGCTCAGTGATAACAATAAACGCCAGATCATAATCACACTGTTGGTTTTCGATTTCAGCCTGAGTAGGCACCGATGTAACAACTGACCCACTCTGAGAAACCGCATGCAGAACCTGGAACAGCCGTATCTGCGCCCATTCACAAGCCTCAACTGCTGTCACTTCGACCTTGTACACCTTCTGCCCTTCCGTCAGGGCAATAGAAACCTTCTTCCTTTCATCATCATTTAGTACTAATTTTATATGCGTTTTTGTCGCTCGCGATTCCGTTGATGCGGCCTCTTTGGATTGCTCTATCCTATCTAGTCTATCAAGCTCCACCACTACGGAGGTCATGTCCGTGCTACTAATCTCCATCTTCAGTAGCTCATCTTTTAGCGACTTGAGGACATCCAAGCTGCGTAAAAGGGCATCGACTACTTCCGTAGATACTGTCATAGTGCCCTTACGTAACCTGTCCAACACACTCTCCATGGCATGGGTCAACTCTGCCATTCTAGTGTGCCCTAACATAGCAGACGATCCTTTGAGAGTATGTGCAGCCCGAAAGATCTCCTGCAACACGTTAGCATCCTCTTCACCCTTCTCCAGCTTGATGATATCTTGGTCAAGAAGCTGTAGTTGCTCCTCCGCCTCCTGCAGAAAGACCTGCAACTCCTCTTCCGTGATATCCGGAGCTAATTGGAGACTAGCATTGCTCTTGACAGGACCATGCCTTTTCTTCATCCCATCATACCTTTCTTGTTGTTATTGAGCACGAGTACTCCAAAAAATGGAGTCTTTACGCCCCGGACGCTTACTGTCGATATCATTATTCATATTATGGGTATCAAGCGTAACCTCGGGTATATCGGTTTGGACCGTATTGCTTTGCGCTGTCCCCACAGATCCCTCTAATCCCACTCCCAATTTGGTAGCAGAAGCATCAGCACCAATACAAGTACCTCTGTACCAATCACTCCAACCCTCACCCATATGAGCAACCAGATTGAACGAGGACATAAGCTCCCTCGACCTATCTGCCATTCTCTCTAGGGAATCCGATGAAGCTATGATATCCTGTATCTCCGCATTCATCTCATCCGCTGTAGCCGATATCTGTTCCATTGCTGCAGTATTTTCTTCCACAACACTAGTGACCACGTCTATAGCTTGAGCAACCTGCGATACACCAGAAGATAGCTTCCGAATCGCCACTGCATCCTGCTGAACAACCACACTCATACTATCTACCACATCTACCATATCAACCACATCACAATTCACCTGGTCTGCCTCTTCAATGATCCAGCCCATCTTCTCACTAATACCATTCGATGACTGGCGAATGTCTTCTAACACCACATTCAACTCACCCAATAACTCGTATCCCTCCTCAACTTCTTTATCTCCATCCTCCATTTTCAGAGCAATATCTTGGACATTGTCTTGCAGATCAATGGCCAAATCCGCAACTTCTTTAGCCACTTTTGCCATACAATCGGCAAGCTCTCTGGCATCCTCAGAGACTTCATCAGCTGCTTTTCTCCTTGCATTCGCGCGACCTGCCTTTACCATCACATTTAGCGCTAGTAGATTCGTCCGAGCAGCCACATCATCGATTGTGGTTACCAGCCTATCAATCTCAACAGATCGCCGCTCCAGCTCATAGATGCTTTCTGAAGCTAAGCCAACAGCTCCCTTTACCTTCTCCATCCCATCAATCGCACTAGCCGAAAGAATTGCACCGTTGTCCACAGATTCTATTACCTTCTTGGAATCCCATTCGGCTGTAGCAGCATCCCGAGATAGGCGCCCCATCATATCCGACACTTCCCCCATGGACGAAGACACCTTCGCCACACTATCAGACTGTCTTTCAGCACCTATAGATATCTGTGCTATTAAGTCAGATAGACGCTCTACAACCATTGCTGTTTCTTGAGCACATTGCGACTGATCACATGCAGATCTAGCCATTTCCTGGGTTGTAGAAGCCATCCCCTGCATTGCATCACCAGCCTGATTAGCCGCTTTGGCAAGCCAGTGGCTAGCAGTGCTGAGTTGAGACACATTCTCCGACACCTCACTAATCACACTTTTGTAGTTACCAACCATCTTGGCAAAGGCATTCCCCAATACATCGTTTTCCGACTTTGGTTCTACCATAACACTCAGGTCACCACTGGCTATCATCTCAGCCAAACCTGCAGTCTCTCTCAGCGAGCCAATCATCGCGTTAGTGGAACCAGCTAGCCTTCCTATTTCGTCATCCCACCCAACAACGACGTTTTGCATCAAGTCCCCACTGTTCGCTACAGATTCCATCACGTCAGATACACCACCAACCTGCCTCCCCATATGCTCTCTCCTACCCTCTACCTGAAGGCACTGTTCTAAGCTGAACGGCTCGACAATAATCCGATGTGCTGCAAAACACAAACCAATCATTGCCCCCAGACAAATGACAATAGAAGATACAACGGTGGCTACACTTATTCCCACACTACCTATCCAGAATCCTAGCACAACAACTAGACAAATCATGGGTAACAACAATGCTGCTGACTTAGTGATGAAGGTCCACCTGAAGAAGCCATACATGCCACCTAACACCGCAATGCTAACCCCACACATTATTCCGGCTATGATTAAATACTCCATTCTATGGTCTCCTTAATCTTTAGTGCATATCACCGACATTTAATACCCCATTTCAATCCCTCAATCGGATCACACGCACCGAATAGAATTAGCCAAGGCCACCCCCAAATCACCTTATCGATCGATTGATGCAATCCCATTGGAAATCCGTTCAAAAACGTCTGGCTCTCTTATTTGACCCATCCAGGTCACTTGTGCTCATATATATCCACCCTTAGAGACAACGATGGGCAATAGTCTTGTCGGATCTATTTGGCCCACCCATAATAATGTCCATCTTCCGGTTTGCGAATTCCAATGTTAGAACCGGTACGTGTTTTCCGCTCTCTTCCTCTGCTTTGATAATGAACGGTTTCACCAATGGTAAATTCCGAAACTACCTTTTCGAGCTCAACCGCCATTTGCTGCAACATATCTGCAGAGGTAACGATCTCCGACACCTCTGCATTCATTTCCTGCGCCGAAGCCGATACCTGTTCTGTTGCTGCTGTATTCTCCTCTATCACACTCATCACTACATCTATCGACCTACCCACCTGTTCAGCACTAGAGGTCATCTCTCTTGTCGCAGCCGCATTTGTTTCGGTTACCCCAATAACACCATCTATGGTCCTTACCAGTTCATCACTTGAAACACTGATCCGCTCAGCTCCCAAAGATATCCGTTCTATCTGGTTGTTGACTTCTTTTGAAGCCCTTTGTATATTTTCCAATGCGCTTCCTGCTTCGCTCGCTAGTCTGTATCCACCTTGGACCTGATTCGAGCCCTCCTCCATGGCATCCACCGCTTCCTGAACTCCATTTTGTACATTACCAATCAACTCTGCTATCTCCTTTGTGGCAGTTGCCGTTCGCTCGGCTAGCTTTCTTACCTCATCCGATACCACTGCAAACCCTCTACCTTGCTCTCCAGCTCGTGCTGCCTCAATTGCCGCATTCAGAGCCAGTAGATTGGTCTGTGCCGCAATATCATCTATGACCACAACAATTGTCCCAATCTCCGCAGATCGTTGACCTAACTCTGTTACTTTCTGAGACACCACATCCATAGTCGACCGAATCTTGCTCATCCCCTGCAATGTCTCCCTCGCTAAGGCTGCACCGTTATCAGCCGCAGCCGTGGCTGCATTCGATCCTTCTGATGCTGCACCGGCATTTCTTGAAAGATGGTCTATAGCTGCACTCACCTCATCTATCGATAACGAAGCTTCGTTCACCCCCCTCGCCTGTTCCATAGCTCCTCTCGCTATCTGATCAACCACTCCACTCAACTGTTCTACCCCCCTTGCTGTTCCCTGGGCACTCGACGCCTGATCAGATGCACCCTTCGCAATCTCCTGACTCGCACTTGCTACCTGCTGTGTCGCTAATCCCGCTTGGTTCGCTGCCCTGGCCAAACGATCTCCTGCAGCATTGAGTTCCCTAGCGTTCTGAGATACTTCCCCCATTAGGTCAGTCAAACCACTCACCATTCTCATCAGCGCACTGCCCAATATATCCCTATCTGACTTTGGCACCACCACCACACCTAAGTTACCACCTGCAATCTCCTTTGCCATATCCGCCATATCCCTTATAGAATCCACCATCACATTAACCGACTCTATTAGTTTTCCTATATCATCGTCACGTTCTGCGTCTAAATCCCAAGATATATCACCTTCTTTGGCCATCGATTCCATAACAGAAGACATCATAGCTACTTGTCTGCTGAGGTATTCCTTATTATCCTTAATCCTCTCACTCTGCCGCTGGAATGGCACAATAACCGCTCGGTGTATGGCAAGAAATAGGCAGACCGTCGTTGACACCCCAACACCAAGTCCAACCAAGAGAGTCACCCAGCTTAATCCAAAATCACCTAATCCATAAGAAATCATCACTATAATGAGCACGGCAGGTAGCATAAACACAGTCATCCTGGTAATCAACGCCCACCCATAGACGGCATACATCACCAGAAAGATAATTGGGCATAAACCAACAATGAGCCCTGCTAATATGATGTAATCAGAATCCATAGAGTCTCCTCCAATTACAGTACGGTTTCAGGGCATTACCCACACACCGCTATTACAAGTCTAGTTTCTTTTACTCAGAATCTCTTGAGGTAATTGCAACTGCTAACGTTTATTGATGACAAAAGAGTTGAGGAAGGGCCTTTCGTTGTTCTATCTCAACATTCACATTGTTCCCCTAAAACACAATCCTTTTGTCACACTCCCTTGGTTAGCAATATCATCAACGGATTTCCTTGTCACATCTTTCAATGAGCAAAGCTTGGAATTCTAAGCACCCATTTTTTATTAATCACTCGCACCAAGCCTTTGAAACGCAATTATCACTAATATCACACTGCTTATTTGAATTAAGGATTATACGAGACTAATTAATTAGAATTTGGATTTGAATAATATGACAATCCTAACAAATATGGGGATCTGTGCCATCTAACATTGCCCCATATTTTAATCACATCCCCCATTCATGCTGACCGTCTCCTGAGAATTGAATCCTTCCTACGCCCTTGTGATCTCTTTCTACCATTACCCTTATCTGATAATACGGCAACACTTCCATCCTGAAGCTCACTACATCCCCCTAGACTGGAATCTAGGTCACCGGAATCACTTGCAGGAGTTATCAAACCAGCCAAGTCATCATCCATACTCTCAAGAACAAATCTCGAAACAAGGGACTGCAGATTATCTGCCATCTCACGCAACATATCTGCAGAAGCCACTATTTCTATCACCTCTGCATTCATCTCCTCCGCCGATGCAGATACCTCCTCTGCCGCTGCCGTATTCTCCTCTATCACTCCTGTAACCACATTCACCGACATCGATACCTGCGAGGCACTAGCAGACATATCCCCAGTTGCTGCCGAATTCTGCTCTGTTACTGCACTGACACTATCAATAATCCTAACCAACTCACTTGTACATGAACCCACCTGGTCTGCCCTTGTAGTTATTTGCTCGATCTGCCCAGATACGACATTGGAGGCCTTTTGTATTTCCTCCAACGCTTCACCCGCCTCACTAGCAAGTCTATAACCTTCCTGCACCTGCCCTGTACCCTCTTCCATAGCTCTCACTGCTGAGGCAACACCATTCTGCACATTACCTATCAATTCCGCTATTTCCTTTGTAGCAGATGCAGTTCTCTCCGCCAGCTTCCTCACTTCATCAGATACCACCGCAAATCCTCTTCCTTGTTCTCCAGCTCGTGCCGCTTCGATAGCCGCATTCAACGCCAGTAGATTAGTTTGCGCTGCAATATCCTCGATGACGCCTATGATTTTCCCAATCTCTATAGACCGCTGCCCCAATTCCATAACTTTACCCCCCACCACCTCCACCGTACTCATAATCTCCTTCATCCCATCCACAGTCTCCTGGGTCACACTCACCCCCTCCCCTGCTGCCTTTGCTGCCTTCTGTGATCCCTCTGCAGCTGCAGCTGCATTCTCCGACAGCAATTCTATAGCTACCGACATATCGCTTATTGACGATGACGCCTTCATTACACCATCAGCCTGCGCCTCCGCCCCCTTTGATATATTAAAGATGACTCCAGATAACTGCTCCACAGACTTGGTCGTATCCTGTGCATGCCTCGCCTGGTCACCTGCGCCCTTTGCAATCTCCTGACTTGCATTTGCCACCTGGCTTGTGGCACCACCAGCTTGCTTAGCCGTCTCGGCCAACCGGTAGCTAGCCATATCCAACTCCTTTGAACTCATCGACAATCTGGTAACTGCGCTTTTTAAACTATTAAGCATCTCGGCAAATGCATTTCCTAATAAATCTCTTTCTGACTTAGGATCCACCCTGACTGTCAAGTCACCACTGGCAATAGATTCCGCCATTACTGTATATTCCATGAGTGCTCCAAGCATTACGTTCACAGAATCAACCAGAATGCCCACATCATCCTCTCGCTCCTTGGCCAAATCACCAGACAAATCGCCATCACGGGCTATAGCTTCCACTGTTGCCGCAATACGCCCTATGTGCACACTAAGATACTTGCCTTCTTCCTCTATTTGCTTGGCTTGCTCCGTAAAAGGCTTGAATATCTCTTTGTTAATAATGAGAAAGACGATGACATATGAAGAAACCCCCAATGTACTTCCAATCAATGCGGTTAAAGCTGAGACTCCTTGGGTCCCAATCCAATAGCTCATAATAATCATAAAACAAATCATAGGCATTATTATGAGCATCACCTTAGTAATCATAGCCCACCGGAAGACCCCATACATGAAAGCTATGACAAGCAAGGTAGCACCAAGAACCACACCCCCCAAAAGTAAATACTCCGTCATCCTTCTCCTCTTAGGAATTTATCATCTATCTACCATGCTCTCCACTATTTAAAACGGGACTATATGTTATAACTACTATGTGAATGCAGTCATTCAAAAATGTACAACCTTCCGAAACTGTTGACAGATACTACCTTCATCCAGACTCGCCGTCATTACCTATGCGGGCATCTGAAAGCGACATCCCCACCAATTCGCCCTTCTCTGTATTTGTGAGTACCTTCTCCAGGTCCAGCAAGATGATCAATCTTGAGGATAGCTTGGCAATTCCCACCAGGTACTCCGATTCTACATTTGTTATTATCGCCGACGGTGGCTCAATACAATCACTAGGTATACGAAGAACTTCCGTTACACCATCCACAACCATACCGATGTCTTGATTACCCACATTTACTACTACAATACGGTTATTCTTCTCGTCATGCCCCGCTTCAAGTTCAAACCTCTTACGCAAGTCCACGACAGGTATAACTCTACCCCTCAGATTGATCAAACCTTCTACAAAACAAGGTGCTCTGGGCACCCTGGTTATGGGCTGCATACGTATGATCTCCCTCACAACACTTATGTCAACCCCATAATCCTCATGACAAAGATCAAACACCACCAGCTGCTCTTCCTCACCCCTCACAACTGAATCGACCTCCGTCCTCGCGCGTGCAACCGTGGAAGATGTCATGTTCTTTGCCTCCTCACTGACCAGAATTCATAAAGATCCCGTCCAATCATGTATGGCAATTGGTGAGAACTTATATCATTAAATATGAGTTTAGTCAAGATTAGTAATGTTCAAATAGATTGTCGTAGCACACTATCAAGTCCATATTTCCAATCGAAGGGAACGGGTACAACAAAGCGTTCACATGACTCTATCGCATCGAGTAAGGCTTTCCGCTATTCACCACAGAAGCAATAATATGCGATATAGTCCCTAGGCAACTCACCCTCACCTAGCCTCTCCCTTTACAGGTACAAGCGTTAACTTAGAATGCAAATCCCCCTTGCCCCCTTTAAAAAAGAGGGATATAGGTGGATTATTTGCCTGATTCCACTTAAGTTAGCGCCTATGGCCTTCGAGGGAGAGGCATTGTCATCGGTGCACCTTGCCTAGTCCAGGTGGCATTCCGATGCTAGAGCCGATATGGGTTTTCTTATTTTCACGTTTTCCCACATATCCCACAGCTTTTCCAAGACGAAACCTTGAAACAACGTTGTTTAGATTTGAAGCCATCTGCTGTAACGCATCAGACGAAGCAACAATCTCCGCAACTTGTGCATTCATCTCTTCTGCTGATGCAGATACCTGCTGTGTTGCTGCGGTGTTCTCCTCTATCACACTTGTCACTATATCTATAGACCTACTCACCTGTTCAGCACCTGATGACATTTGCGTTGTCGCCACTGAGTTTGTCTCAGTGACAGCAATGACACCGTCCATAATCCTCACCAATTCGTCGCTTGAAAGACTTATTTGCCCCGCTCCAGATGATATCCGCTCAATCTGGCTATTCACTTCCTTTGAAGCCCTTAGTATGTTTTCTAGTACAACCCCAGCTTCGCTTGCCAGCTTATATCCACCTTGCACTTGGTTTGATCCTTCCTCCATCGCATCCACGGCTTCTTGTACCCCATTTTGTACATTACTTATCAATGCCGCTATCTCTTTCGTAGCCGTTGCGGTTCGCTCCGCCAATTTCCTCACTTCATCAGATACAACCGCAAATCCTCTACCCTGTTCACCCGCCCGTGCAGCCTCTATTGCCGCGTTTAATGCCAATAGATTTGTCTGAGCTGCTATATCATCAATCACTATCACAATCTTCCCAATCTCCGCAGACCGCTGTCCCAGTTCCATCACCCTCTCTGCCACCACATCCATTGTCGACCGGATTTTATGCATACCTTGCAGCGTCTCTTTGGCTAAGTTAGCACCATTCTCAGCCGCCATGGTTGCTTTCTTAGATCCATCTGCAGCCGCATTCGCATTGCTTGAAAGATGATCTATTGCTCCACTCACTTCACTTATCGAATTCGATGAATCATGCACCCCCCTTGTCTGCTCTCCAGCACCCTTAGCTATTTGATCTATTACCCCACCCAATTCGTCTACCCCCCTTGCTGTCTCATGTGCACTTGAAGCCTGATCTGCCGCACCTTTCGCTATCTCTTGACTCGCTGTAGCCACTTGCTGGGTCGCCAATCCAGCTTGGTTGGCCGCCTTATAAAGTCGATCCCCTGCCTCACCAAGCTCTAACGCATTTTGGCGCACCTCTCCCATCAAGTCTGTCAGGCTATCAACCATTTGCTCTAGGGCCCTTCCCAACATATCCCTCTCTGACTTTGGTCTCACCTCCACTGTCAAGTCACCATCTGCTATAGCTTCAGTGACATTTGACATTTCTCTAATAGAATCCACCATCACATTCACGGAGCCTATCAGATGGCCCACTTCATCATCCCGTTCCGCCTTTAGCTCCCAAGATATGTCCCCTTCTTTGGCCATCGACTCCATACAAGAAGACATATTGGATACTTGCCTACTGAGGTATTCCTTCTGATCCTTAATCCTCTCACTCTGTCTATTGAACGGCATAATCACTGCCCAGTTTATACCACATAGAACTCCTATAACTAACACCAGACCTACGCCGATCCCGATAGGTACAGTGACATTTGTGAATCCAACATCACCAATCCAAAAGCAAATCATGACCAACAGACATACTGTCGGTAGTAAGAGTGCGGTCATCCGTGTAATTAATGCCCATTTGTAGACAACATACATTACCAGGAATACGATCGCACATACGGATGGAACAACACTACCCAATATTAAATAATTAGTAGCATTCATAGTCTCACCCCTTCTTCAATATCACCATACTATATGACTGAAGTATCGCTAGTAGGTTTAGTTTATAACAATTGACTTTGTTTTATTACGTTCGATGTGTCAGTACACCCATTACATACTCCGAAAATCATCACTCTCTTCAGAAGCTTTGATCACGCCCCTTTTCTACGAAGTATGGAATCCTTCCTTATTCCTCTTGACCTTTTACCGTTAGACGGCTTACAAGATGAAGATGTCATGCACATCTCCAATTCAGGTTCAATAACTTTTCTATCATCCATAGATTCCGACATCCCTTCTATTCCCTCCCCCTCACCACTCTCAAGAGTAAATCTCATAACTAAACCCTGCAGCCTATCTGCCATACTCTGAAGTATCTCCGAAGAGGCTATTATCTCTTCTACCTCCGCATTCATCTCTTCTGCTGATGCAGATACTTCCTCTGCCGCCGCTGTGTTCTCTTCTATTACTCCCGTCACCACATCTACAGACCTTGATACCTGTGTGGCACTTGCAGACATCTCCCCTGTTGCCGCCGAGTTCTCCTCCGTCACTGCACTGACACTATCTATTATCCTCACCAGTTCATCTGTGGATATACTTACTTGGGCAGCCCTTGTCGATATCTGTTCTATTTGCTCGCTGACGGTATTCGATGCCATAAGTATCTCCTCCAGGGCTTCTCCTGCCTCACTAGCAAGCTTATACCCCTCCTGCACCTGGTCTGTTCCCTCCTCCATCGCCTTCACAGCTGCAGCTACTCCGTTCTGTACATTTCCTATTAACTCGGCTATCTCTTTAGTAGCCGACGCAGTCCTCTCTGCTAGCTTCCTTACTTCATCTGACACCACCGCAAAACCCCTCCCTTGCTCCCCCGCTCGCGCCGCTTCTATTGCCGCGTTTAATGCCAATAGATTGGTCTGCGCTGCTATCTCCTCTATGACTCCCACTATCTTCCCTATCTCTGTGGATCGCTGGCCCAGTTCCATCACTTTGCCAGATACTACCTCCACCGTGCCCATTATCTCCTTCATCCCATCTACGGTTTCCTTGGTTACACTCACACCATCCCCTGCCGCCTCCGCTGCTTTTAGCGATCCTTCCGCAGCTAAATTAGCGTTTGACGATAGCCTATCTATCGCCTCCGACACCTCTCCTATAGACGATGATGCCTTGGTTACACCACTTGCCTGAGCTTCCGCACCCTTAGCTATATCGGCTATAATGCCCGATAGCTGTTCAATAGACCTGGCTGTATCCTGTGCATGCCTCGCTTGGTCACTTGCTCCCTTGGCTATTTCCTGACTCGCACCTGCAACCTGACCTGTGGCATTACCAGCTTGCTTTGCCGCCTCCGCCAAATGCCGACTCGCTATATCCAACTCCTCTGCATTATGAGCCAACCGGCCAATCGCATTATTCAAACCATCTACCATCCTGGCAAAGGCATTCCCCAATACATCCCTCTCTGACTTGGGCTGCACTCTCACTGTCAGATCCCCGCTAGCTATTGTCTCCGATGCAACCACGTGATCCCTGAGCGATCCCACCATTGTGTTTACAGAGTTAACCAGCTTTCCAACATCATCATCCCGCTCTGCTTGCAATACCCGGCTTAGGTCCCCCTCATTCGCTACATCTCTCATCACTGCCGATATCTCGGCCACTTGCCTAGCCAAGTATTCACTCTCGTCCTCCATATATAGGGCTCGAACGGCAAACGGTTTGAACAACATTCTGTTTGTGATTAGAAAGACAGTTACAACACTGGGCACCCCTACACTACAACCGACTGCAATTGTCGCCACCGTCACACCCTCCGTACCTACCCAGTAACCCAGAAAAACCACCACTACCACTAGCGGCATCACAATGAAAGTGATCTTTGTGATCATAGCCCATCTAAATAGGCCATACATCACCCCTATAATGGTGAAGACGCCACCAAGGGTTATCCCACCCAACAACAAATATTCCATAGATACTCTCCTACCAAAACATTAGGTAGAAATATCGGAAGTATATCGGGCCTTTTAATCACATCCCTTTCCTATGCAGAATAGAATCCTTCCTTATTCCCCGTGACCTTTTACCGTTAGACGGCTTACAAGATGAAGAAGTCATACACATCTCCAATTCAGGTTCAATAACTTTTCTATCATCCATAGATTCCGACATCCTTTCTATTCCCTCCCCCTCACCACTCTCAAGAGTAAATCTCATAACTAAACCCTGCAGCCTATCTGCCATACTCTGAAGTATCTCCG
>JAXHVC010000057.1:0-12095 GCA_034189315.1 Chloroflexota bacterium
GGTACAAGCTCGCCGTTATCCACGGAGTTTAGGTATAACCAGTATCCTGATCCTACCTTCATCTCATCTGTGCCGGTTATCTCTACCCATCCATTAGTCATTAAATCCCAGTGCCAAAGATATAAGGCCTCTTCACCTACAATTAATCCATTACCTCCCCACCATAGATTGGAAGGCAAACCGTCTAAGCCTTGCAGATAGACATCAGCAAGCATGGTATCATCTTCAGTGAGCTCTCCATCTTTGTTGACATCTAGAGTCTTAAAGCCTATGAGGTTCCACCCCTTCTGAAGGGGGCGTGCCGTTGGGACGCTGCCTCCAGCAATTGGTGGCATTTCATATCCTTTCACTGGTAGCTCGCTCCCTTCTTTCATCAGGATAAGGTAACCCCATCCTTCTTCCATAGTGGTTAGCCCACAAACGTCTACAGGTGCAGACCCGTTGTGGTAACACCATGATCCTTGCTGATATGACCACACTTCTTCATACTTCCCTGCAATGGGACTAAGTACTTCAGTGATATCGCTATTTGTCGGTATTAGTGGTAGAGATATCAGATTCCACCCCACTGTCAAAGGAATGGTATGCTCCAATTCTGGACGAGGTGGGGGTTTGGGGAATTCTCCGGTTGCTTCGTTGCCATCTCCTTCATTACCAACCATGTCTACAGGTCTAACTATGTAGTAATAGGGTGTTTTAGGTATACCATAGGGATCGTCATAGAAGATGTCTGTAACATTATCCTTTACCAGATCATATGGCCCACCAGAAGTGGTGGTGCGATATACGTTGTAGTGACTAAGCCCTGATGGGTGAATACTCACCTCATCATACGAAGGGCTCCATGAAGTACGGATGACATGAGTTTGAACATGTGCTTCGAGGTCTTCTATTGACTGAGGTGGTGTTAGATCGCCGAAGAAGGATGATTCTGCTTCACATGGGGTGCCGGCGATATCCGTTGCGCTTGCGCGTACCTTATGTTCGCACTCTTTTTCAACTTTATAAGTGTACTTCCAACATTGATTCCATGCAGATGAAGGTGCGGAGTAGGGTACTCCTGTCTCCGTTATAAATTCATCATCTGCCCAAGGGGGGGAGATGACTACCACTGGTTTCTCTGACAGCGCTTTGTTGGAACATACGATGATCTCCGTATCTCCATTACTATATCCTGGGAATCCGGTATCTGCATCTTTGATTTCAACGATCTCCAATTCGGGGACAGTGTTATCGATGAGCAGGTGGCACAATGGCCAGTCCTCGCTACCACCGACAGAAGTCGGAATGGCGTTGCCTGCTTTATCTGTTCCTGTAATCCATAGCTTCAGTTTTTCCTCAGTCTCCTCTGGCACACCGGTTGTATCTATGTTGCCAACGTAGGTTGTATCTCCTACCCCTGACTCTCCCAATAGTACCTGTGTTCCATCGAGAGACTCGGATTTGTAGTGAAGTATAATCTCTCCGTTGGTTTGTACCTCATCGTGGACCTGTGCCTTGACAGGTTGGTCAGTACGAGGTCTAACTCGAGATCCAGTCTTAGGGCTCACCCAGGATGCCCCATCAGGGGCGACGTTGTCCACGATTACAGCGTCAATCTGTATATCCTTGATCTCTTCACCCCGAATCTCGACTTGGACATCGTAGGGACCATCATTAGCATGTGGCTCTAGCCAGACTTCACAATAGCCAGACTCTGCCCCGCTGGGTAATACACTTTCATCTGAGCCAATGGATATTCCTGGCTTGAATACAAGTGCCCGGACACTCCTCTCATATGATTTGGGGCTCGCTGAGAATTCAACTGTAACAATATCACAGTCGGTTCGGGCATATACTGGCGATGCCGTTGTCGGACTGTTTATGGCGATAGTGCCATCATACGCCGGCGCGGGCATAGCAGACAGCGGTGCTGCTGCTACTAACAAGGCCATGATCATCGCTATGGCAAGAAGGCTGCGACATATCTTCCTTGCTGTTATCACTTTATTCCTCCTCTTTAGACTTTGAAAAAGGCTACAAAGGTTAAATGAACACTAGTTTGACAATAATCTCACCTCCATTCTGTTATAGATTCAAAGTGTATGATTGCTTGTTTTGGTGGAGACACCCGATGCGCCTCTATATGCGGCTGATTGCTTAAAAAGCCTTATAAAGAAGAGACCCCGATGCCCCCAGGGAGAAAAAAAGCAGGCTGGCATCATTGCATAGAGCCAGCCTGCACGTTATAATGAGCAATGTGCTAGGTGGTATGCTTTAGGCTGCCATAGTACTCTAGCCCCGACAGTGCCAGCTGTACGGGGCAGTGTCTTTTGACTTTAACTTATACCTGTCTGAATCATTATCCTACTCTTACTCTAGTTATCTTGTGTTATTGTACACCCTGTGTGTTTGTTATCTGTCAATAATCATATCTTAACAATACCTCCAGTTTTCAAACAGAAACCCCAACTATTACCTTAAACTCAATTAAATGGCAATACAATGGACAGAACTTAACCTTGATTCCTCTAGATAGATTAGACATCACTGTGCCTACATAATTCAAATGTAAGCATGCCATAGTTGTTGGTGAGATTGGTGTTTACTAACGACAGACTCCTGTTGGGATGGATTGTGGATTGGGTTACGTTACACTTTACTAACCCAACCTACTACCTGAATCTACCCATAGAGCGCCTATCTTACGGCCATACTTCTTGACCACCGGTAAAGTGTACGGTGAATATCTTAGCTGGATCGGCTGTGGCTTCCACATTTGTTACAATACATCCGGCAGCGTTTTTGTAGCCCATAGGGTAAAATCCAGATGATGATTTTTTCCACTTTGAACATTAGATACGTAATGACAGGGGCTTCTAAGGCGGGTTGGTTACGTATTGTGCTGGCATAAAGCCCTCCATTCTGGGTCAAGTCATCACAAAAGGGCGCTGCACTATATAGACTAGGTGGTTGGATTTTGTAAGGAAATCCTTCACCATACAACGAGATACCCACAAACAGAAACCATGCTAGTTGACAACTAGGCAGTTTTCCTTTGCCCCAAGTGAGTCTGGGAAGAAAAGGATCTGGCGCTTCGAGCTCCATTTTGGACATTCGGAGGGCCACCGCAGCGGTGAACCCATAGTTCATTTCTTTGAGTAGGTCATGTCCATGGGGATTCATTTGGGGATCACCATTTTTAAAAAATCCTTGCCCCTGCGTTAAAATCGGGTTTGAGGTCGCCTGATCGTTCTGGCGTCATTGAAAGGATACTTACTCGTATAAGGTGTTCAGTATTTGTTGACCGATACGTTGCTAAGAGAGTGTGCCACAAATGTAGTCTGGTGATTTCAATCTGACAATGAAAGGAGAAATCCCGCCAACTCTTCGGGTGCGGAAAAGAAGGGGGAGTGGCTGGTATCCATTTTGATGACCTTTGCACATGGCAGATTATTGTACATCCTTTCTTGTATTGGAGGACTGATGGCTCTGTCACGATTGCAGGAGATATAGATCCTGGGTATACGGCCGAAATTGTCGGGAGTTGTATTGACCGGCGCGAGAGCGGGTGCAGTCGCGTCGGGAATCAGGAGCGATTTGGCTCTCTCCACGTCTTCATCGGAACAGTCCCCATAAAACACTTCTTTGAGACCGTCTTCTCTTACAGTAGAGTAAGTTCTGTCCACTGCTATGACCATATACGGACGAAGCAATGTATCCCTATCTGCTGTACCCCACTGAAGCGCAGTCTCTCCATTTTGCGGCAGAATAGCTGCCAGGTAAACGAGCTTTCTGATTCTGTCTGGCCGATACTCGGCGGCCTGGGTAATGACTGCCCCGCCCATACTGTGACCGACGAGGATCGCAGGTTCAGATTGAGCATCCAGAGTGGCACAGACCCTATTTGCGTAAGCCTGTAGGGATATTTCGGGTATGGGAGTCCTATCATTCCCATGTCCTGGCAAATCCGGTGCTTCCACTTTGTGTCCTTCTCTTTCTAGCAGGGGAACAACCTTATCCCAACACCAGCCTCCGTGGTAGGCTCCATGAATCAATACGTAAGTGCTCATGATTTGTCCTTCTTGGATTCTTTACTATGTCGGAGCTTGGGGTAAGTGATATAACCGAGGCGTTCTATTAGCTGTTGCTTTATCCAGCTGTTCAGCAGTTCGCTGTGTTTCCAGGGGACAGTAACTGTGGCGTTCGGGCGAGAGTGCCTAACATAATTCTACTACGTAGTATACATAAGATCTAGCAAGAACTCTATATCCTCATTCTTCACAATGTTGACTCCATAAACATATAGGACATGCATATTAAGTGAATGTAGGGATTGCAATTTACCAATTTTCATTTGACAGATGAAACGTGTAGGTGAGTTTTATTCATTACTACTGGTATTCATGTGATTTTCAGTAGAATAAAACTGGGAGTACAGACCTAGTCCGTGCTCCCAGTTAGAACCATTGCTGGATTAATGGATATAGTCACTCAAAGAATGCATTGGCGAGTGATGTTGTGATTGTGGATATTATCAGAGACCAAGATCAACTGCTATCCTTTCACGGTGGTAGTCGGCATCACCCATAGCGAATTCTGCTGCCTTTACTCTTCGATAGTATAGCCCAATATCATGATCCCTGGTGAACCCAATAGCGCCATGGATTTGTACTCCATCTAGAGTGGCCTTTTGGAAGACCTCATTGGCCTTTGCCTTGGCTGCAGATACCTGCAAATCGGAAGGAGTGCCTTCCTCGATGCTGCAAGAGGCTTGATATACAAGAAACTGTGTTCCCTCTACATCAATGAGCATATCAGCCAGCCTATGTTGGATTGCTTGGAAAGAACCAATAGGTCGCTCGAATTGGATTCTATCTTTAGCATATTGAGTCGTCATATCCAGCACAGCTTGGCATGACCCTACCACTTCGGCGCATTTGAGGGTTACGGCCCTTTGCATGATGAACTCGACAATGTTCCAGCCCTGATCCACTTGTCCAATGACATCGGTTTTTGAAACCTTTGTCTTATTGAAGGTTACCACTGAATGCTTTTCCTTTGCCATCGTGGTGATCTCTTCGATCTCTATTCCAGGTGACTTGGCATCTACTAAGAATAGGGTAATGCCATCTTTGGGATTTTCCTTGTTACTAGTGCGTGCCACAACAAGAAGATGATTGGCAACGGCGGCATCCCTGACAAAGAATTTGGTGCCTTCAAGAAGGTAGTTCTCGCCATCCAATGTTGCATGTGAAGTTATGTTGGATGGCTGGAGACTCATCGATGCCTCGGTGAGTGCGAGTGATAGAATCTCTTCGCCTTTGGCCACCTTAGGAAGGATATGCTCCTTCTGATCGCTACTGCCATACTGGAGTATTGGTAGTGCACTTAGACAAACGGTAGAAAAGAAGGGGGAAGGGGCAATGCTCCTGCCCATCTCCTCCATCAGCACTACTAAGTCCATAAAGGTTCCAGATGAACCACCGTATTCTTCTGGAAAGAGCAGGCCCATCCAACCAAGCTCTGCCATTGCATTCCACATTTGTGAATCATACCCTTTTTCGCTTTCTTCTAATTCCCTCACCTTAGTAGTGGGGCATTCCTTGGCTAAAAAGTCCCTTGCCGAAGTCCGAAGCATTTGTTGCTGTTCTGAAAAACCAAAGTCCATGGAATCCTCCTTATAACGGGTGAAAAGCTATCAGTGGCTATCACCCGAAGCTGTCTGCTAACAGTCAATTCCCCATTTGGGTATGCTAGTACGACCGAGGTAGTCCGAGTGCGAACTGTCCGATAATGTTCTTTTCTATCTCATCCGTGCCAGCCGCTATGGTTATGCCAGGGAAGAACAGGTATAAACGTTCTATGCTACCCTTCATCCTCGCATACTTAGAACCAGGATCTACTTGAGAATAGGCTCCAATCACTTGGGTTCCCGTGAATGCCAATCGCTCCATAACCTGATCGCCAAAAGCCTTGTCTCTTGATGGTTCATATACAGGAATTGCCCCTTGGGTCATCTTCCAGATTGTCTGGTAGGCAAACATTTTCAGGGTTTCCACTTCGATGGCTCTTTCTGCGAGCTTTTGTCGAATTAGGGGGTTTTCAGAGAGGAGTCTACCTTCGTATTGAGTCTCTTTGGCATATGATACTAATCCTTCTAGAATTCTCTTGGTGCTCCCACATAGCCCAGATCCAACGCTTCCTCTCTCATAGGCCAGTGCTTGCATAAGCTGATACCATCCACGATTCTCTTCTCCTACCAAGTTGCAGGCTGGGACCTTGACATTATCAAAGAACATTTCATTGAAGATATGCCCTCCTCCGTAGTTGAGAAGGGGGCGAACTGTAATTCCGGGACTCTTCATATCCACAATAAAAAGGCTAATTCCCTTATGCTTTTTGGGATTGTCTGGATCTGTTCGGGCTGCCAACCAACACCACCTGGCTCTGTGTGCAGCGCTTGTCCAAATCTTCTGCCCGTTTATAACATAGTGATCACCTTCTCGGATTGCCTTAGTCTGTAGGTTAGCAAAGTCGGATCCTGCATTGGGCTCACTATAACCAGTGCACCAGACTCCGTCTGGTTCTCCAGAAGCAATGAGGGGCATATATTGCTTCTTCTGCTCTTCCGTACCAAATAGAATGAGTGATGGTCCCACCCATGCTACTCCGCTGACACCCATAGACGTACCGGGTATGCCCCAGTATCCGACTTCCTCTCCATACACGAGCTGCTCAAACAGAGTGGCACCCTGGCCTCCGTATTCCTTGGGCCAGGCCATGGTAAGCCATCCTCGTTGAGCAAGCTTCCTCGCGATGGACATGGCAAATGCCCAGTCCTCGTCACGGCTTTCTTCTTCCAACATAACGGCAAACCAATCAGGCGGTATCTCTTCTTTTACAAACTGACGAATATCTCGGCGTAACGCTTCTTCCTTTTCGCTGAATTTGAAGTCCATCTTTGCCTCCCCTTCAATAGAATAGACTATTCTCTTCCGATTCCCCTCTTGACCAATGTGTAGGTATATGTCTGACTGATCTAAGTAAACCTCAATACTTCAATCCATAGTGTGACTTGAAAGCAGTAATATGCGGGGTATGAGGTTACCTTCAGGGGTTTGGTCCAAGATGACACATAAGCAGCTCTAACATCTAGCCCAGGTCTTGCTTCTAGGAAGAAAGGACCTTATATAATCAGCAGGAACCTTAAACATGATGTAGCCCCCCAAGTATGTGTTTCTTGTCCCCACTGCGCCTGCACAGAACAAGTAACCAGGCGCCTCCTAAGAACAAGGCTTCTGCCTTGCTCTATTGGCAGAACTAAGGACTACGGGTAGCTGAAATGGTGCTAGACATAGATTCTAGTGCCAACTTATCCATTTCCAATTGCACTGGTATGGGATACTCTCCTGTGAAGCAAGCCAGACACAAGCTTTCCCGAGGAAGTCCCACGCTATCCAGCAGCCCTTCCAAACTCAAGTATCCTAACGATTCTGCCTTAACAAAGTCTCTCACCTGCTGTATGGTCTTCTGCGCAGCGATGAGTTCCCACCTTGTGGCCATGTCCACGCCGAAGAAACAAGGATATCGAATAGGCGGCGCACAAACCCTGAGGTGAACCTCCTTTGCTCCTGCTCGTTTTAATAGCCCAACTACGTGTGGAGTAGTAGTACCACGCACAATGCTATCGTCAACCACTACTAATCGCTGCCCACGAAGTACTTGCGGTAGGGGATTAAATTTCAGCCGAACTCCCAACTCTCTAATCCGTTGGTCGGGTTCAATGAATGTACGGCCTGCGTAGCGGTTCTTAATTAACCCCTCACTGAATGGGATCCCTGATTCCTGTGCGTATCCAATTCCCGCAATTGTGGCGGAATCAGGCACACCAACAACCATATCTGCCTCGACCGGATACTCCTTGGCGAGCCTCCTGCCCATAGCCTCACGGGCTTGATATAGGAGATTCCCGTGAATCATGCTGTCTGGACGTGCGAAATATATGTATTCAAATACACATAGGGCTTTCTTTTCGGACTCGACAGCTTGGAAGCTGGTTATACCTTGATCATTGATAACGACTACTTCACCAGGCTCGATCTCTCGCAGGAAATCGCCCCCAATATGATCCAATGCACAGCTTTCAGATGCTACAATCCAACCCCCATTCAGCTTGCCTAAGCACAAAGGCCGCACTCCTAGTGGGTCTCTTAGAGCTATCAGCTGATTTTCGGTGAGCACAACCGCCGAATAGGCTCCTTGCAAACGGTGCATGGCGTAAGTGATCTTATCTACCCAGTTAGTCCCAGGTGCGCGTGCAATAAGAGCTCCAATTATTTCGGTGTCGCCGGACGTGCGAAAGTCATATCCCTGTTCAATCAGTGTCTTGCGCAAGACTTCTGCATTGGTGATATTTCCATTGTGTGCGATGGCCATTTCTCCAATGTCGCCTTGACATAATAGTGGTTGCGCGTTGAATAAACGGCTTGATCCTGTAGTGGAGTAGCGGTTGTGACCAATGGCAGTAACACCTGGTAATCGACTCAGCGTATCTTCGTCAAATACTTGAGACACAAGCCCCATACCGGTCTCAAGCATGATTCTGTTGCAGTCGGTGGTGGCAATGCCACTGCTTTCTTGCCCGCGGTGTTGAAGTGCGAACAATGCAAAAAAGGTAAGCCGGGATACGTCCTCGCCTGGGGCATGGATGCCAAACACTCCGCAGGATTCGTGACAGCTCACCCTCTAATTCGTCTCCTTTCGAAATTATAGTACTCTGCCCTTTTTTCAGTCAAACGGAATGATGTGAGCGGCTCATAGCTGAAGAATAAGCGAAAACATGAGGGCCCAGTAGTCAATCAGTTGACACAACATAACATTAACTCTTGTTTTTTTGCTGACAACGGATTTCACTATCGATGCGTTCCTGCTGACGACAAAGTCTTGTCTCTCGTCTATAATGTCAGTTGTTTTGGCAGAGGAATTAGCGCAGCTTTAACTGGAGAGGTTGAATGTCGAAGACAATACGAATTGGTCATAGCCCGGATGCAGATGATGCCTTTATGTTCTACGCTATTGCTCATAATAAGGTGGATCTGGGGCAATATGAATTTGTCCACGTTGTAGAGGACATAGAGTCACTTAATAGAAGGGCTCTTGATGGTGAGTTGGAGGCCACTGCCATATCTGCTGCGGTCTATCCTCGAGTGGCCGAGAATTATCAAATCCTTAGTTGTGGGGCATCGGTCGGTAGGAGCTATGGTCCGATCATAGTAGCTAAAAACCAACTATCATCGTCTTCGCTAGCAGGTTGTCGAGTGGCAATGCCGGGACCTTTCACTACGGCATACCTTCTTATGCACATATATTGCCCAGAGGCTGAGCCTGTGGCGATGTCTTTTGATGCCATAGTTGGTGCGGTGAACAGGGGAGGAGTTGATGCTGGTCTGATAATTCATGAGGGTCAAATTACCTATTCGGATGCAGGATTGCATAAGGTGCTTGATTTGGGAGAGGTATGGGATAAAGATACAGGTTTGCCCATCCCTCTGGGATTAGATGTGGTGCATCGGCGTTTAGGGGAAGAAGACATATCCAAGACCTATGAGGTGATGTACAAGAGTATTTGTTATGCATTGGAACATGAAGATGAAGCCCTGGACTATGCTCTCCAATATGGGCGTAATGTGGATAAGGAAACCTGTCGACGCTTTGTCAGGATGTATGTGAATCAAGATACTGTGCAAATGGGGGATGAGGGACGGCAAGCCTTGCAGAAGCTTTATCAACTTGCTGCGGATCGAGACGTGATATCCGTGGTTCCCCCATTAGACATTGTTGGATTGAAGTAACGAATAATCTCGTATAATGTTGTGCGCTGGGCAGGTACAAATCCTGCCTGTTGAATCAGTCCCACCACTTCATCGACGGTGGTCCGACTGTGGAATCCCGCACATTGCATCACATCTTCTTCCATGATGGTACCACCAAAATCGTCGCCACCAAAATAGAGGGCGATCTGGCCTGTCTTCTTGCCTTCTGAGAACCACGATGCTTGAATGTGTGGGAAGTTGTTCAGAAATATTCTAGCTACTGCAATTATGCGCAGATATCGATTGGGACCCGCTTCTTCCTTTATTTTCTTCCCCAAAGCATTATGCTCACGTTTGTAACTCCAGGGAATGAATGCTGTGAATCCTGCTGTCTCCTCTTGCAACGCTCTAATCTGATCAAGGTGTTCTAGGATATCCTCATCGTTATCTACGTGTCCGTACATCATGGTGGCCGTTGTGCGATAGCCAAGTCTATGGGCCTCTCTATGTACGTCGAGCCAATCAGTTGAATTCCTCTTGGGAAAACGGGGACTGATCTTTTGCTTAACTCTATCAGAGAGGACCTCTGCTCCTCCTCCAGGGATGGTGTTAAGCCCAACTTCTTTGAGCCTACCGAGTACCTTTGTTATAGAAAGACCGGAAACCTGGCTCATCTTTTGTATCTCAGGTGCTGAGAAATAATGGGGATGTACGTTGGGGAAGCGCTGTCTTGTGGTTCTTACAAGATCGATATAGTAGTCCAATGGTAGATTGGGGTTGAGTCCACCTTGCAGTAGAATGGTGGTGACACCGCTGTTAACCGATTGTTCGACCTTTGCCATCATTTCTTCCACCGTATGAGTGTAAGCTCGTGGATTGTCTGCTTCGCAATGGAATGCGCAGAAGGCACAACGAATGTCGCAGACATTTGTATAATTGGGATTGGTATCGATGGCGAATGTCACCACAGATTCGGGATTGTGATGATACCGTTCTATCTGAGCTAAAGGGGCAAGAGCCGGCAAAGGAACCTCTCTCAGTAGAAAGAGTCCCTCTTGCCTATTTATGGGTTCTCTGGATTGTACCTTAATTGCTATTCTGTCTAACATTATTATTACCTAACCTGGACAGGCCAGAGCCAAACATGAACAAGACTCCAAATCTTAAATCCTAAGCACGAAATCCTATACAAATTCAAATTCCAAACGCTTAAAACCTGCCATGTCTTGGGCATTGTGATTCTATGTTTTGGTATTGTCTGGTGTTTAGAGATTCGGATTTTCTTACCAATTTGCGCAAGACTTCAAATATAAGTTCCTAAAAACATCCCTTTCTACAAGTCGAAAGACTGTTCTCCTAAGAAACTGGAGGTTTCTTTTACTAATTACCCGTGTTCCTAACGGGTCCCGTGCTCCTAACGCCATTATCACCATGCTCGCTATTTAAATGACAACTTTACCTGCGGCTGAGCGGTCGCCTATTCTCTTGGGAGAGCCTGCAATAACTCCCGGAAATGATTCATCGCTCGATACTCGTCGGGACCAGCCACATAGCAGAAACCTTGGAGGTATTCGATGATCTCAGATTCGTCTAATCCTAGGTCTCTACGGTCGCGGGCAATAGCCTCAAGATTGGCTAATCCCTGAACCAGGCATCTATCGAGTTCCTCTGCTAGGTCATGTACATTTTGCTTGGGTAGGTCCCTTCGTACAATCCATCTGGCGAAAACGAAGGGCATTCCTGTCCACAAGTGCCACTCCATCCCTAAATCGTAACAATATGGGTGGGAATCTTTAGGATTTCGCTGCCTAAGGGCATTATCCCCAATCAGTAGGAAGGCATCACTCTCTTCTCCCAGTTTTGCGTATCCTCCGGCCCTTAGTTTATACCTATGATGTAATAGTACCTTGAGAAGTTGAACCGATGTGCTGGTTTCCTCTGTTATAGCGAATATGTGCCCCGACATGTCCTCTATGGGGTAGCGTGAGAATAGAAGTATGCTTTGAGCTGCCTGACCTGTTGCAATGCAGAAATCGCCCAGTGGTACAAAGGTATTGTCCATTTCAAACCATCCGATCAGAGGGATGGGGCCTGCATCCAGTTTGCCCTCCTTGGCAGCCTGAACCATAGCTCGTGGGGGTAATGAATGAAACTCGAATCTCTGTCTATCAAATCCGAAATAGAATGGTTCTGAGTTGAGGTAGGGCATATGCCCGATTCTGATTGTCATAGTTGGGGTGCCTCTATTCAGTTCCTTTCATTTTCTAATTCAATGGGTGGCTCTGGTCCGGTATTGCTATG
>JAXHVC010000058.1:0-10431 GCA_034189315.1 Chloroflexota bacterium
TCTATTGAGGTAGGCAGGGATGGCGAGTTCGAGTCATTAGGATTTGTGACACACACTAATCATCGACAACTTGGTTATCTTGAAGATGCTAAATATCTTAGCATGTTACTAGATAATGCCAGTATAACATGTGTCGTCACTTCAAAGGAGTTGGCCCCATTGATACCGCAGAGAATAGGCTTGGCTATTTCAGAAATGCCCAGAAAGTCATTCTATGATGTCCATTAATCACCTAGCCATGAACACAGGTTTTTACTGGAAGGATTTTAACAATCAAATAGCAAACAGTGCCCAAATACACCCCACAGCCTATATCGAATCCAAGAATGTTCGTATTGGCGAAAGATGTGAAATTGGACCGAATGTATCTATCCTTGAAAACTCGATCTTAGAGGACGATATAGTTATTAGAGCTGGTGCGGTAGTAGGTACTTTAGGATTCGAGTTCAAGCGCATCTTGGGACGAATAGTTCCTGTGATTCATGCTGGAGGTGTGTTTATTCATAATAGGGTTGAGCTACAAGCAAACAGTTGTGTTTCAAAGGACATATTTGGTGGTTTTACTGAAATTGGGGATGATACTAAGATCGACAATCTTGTGCATATAGCACATGGTGTTGTTATCGGGAAAAGGTGCTTATTGGCCGCATGTGCGATGATAGCTGGTAGTGTTATTATCGGCGATGACGTATGGATAGGGCCCTCTGCTTCGGTTTCCTCTGAAATAGTAATTGGAGATAGGGCATCAATAACCCTAGGTTCTGTGGTGACCAAGAATGTTGCATCTGGCCAGAAGGTTACAGGTAATTTTGCGATTGATCATGATAGATTTATTTCATTCCTCAAAACTATTCGTTAATACGATGGTCGTGCCATGTCAAGGCTGAGAATTATGCATTGCCCCACGAACATAGCAGATCAAATGGGAATTATCTCTCGTGCTCAGCGTCGTTTGGGGTATGATTCTAATTCGTGTGACTATGTTAGTAATTGGTTTGGTTATGAATGTGATGAGAATCTATATCTGGATGATCTAAAAAGTAGGTACCATAAAGCTTCTAGGATACTTAAGTTCTCTTTCAAGTCCATTCTTAAATATGACATATTTCATTTTTATTTTGGAAAAACACTATTACCTCGAAATTATGATTTACCCTTACTTAATAACCTTCACAAAAAAACTTTTATGCACTATATGGGAAGTGATGTGCGGCTGGCAAGCGTAGCCATGGACAAGAATAAGTATGTGAGATTGAAAACAAAGGATGAGAACCAAGTCCGCAGTGCTATTTCAAGTATATCAAAATACATTGATGTGGCAATTGTGGGTGACTATGAACTCTATGAGTATGTGTGTGACAGTTTTAAGAAGGTAGTTATTATCCGGCAAGCAGTAGATTTGCAGCAATATACTCCATTTATACCATCAAGGAGTAATAAGAAACCTGTCATCGTTCATGCTCCAAGTGATAAGAATATCAAAGGAACAGAGTATGTAGTAGAAGCGGTAGCTAGTTTGGAAAAAGACTATGATTTAGAGTTCATTATGGTACATGGTGTGCCACATCATCAGGCGAAAGAGATATACCAAGGATCAGATATAATTGTTGATCAGCTTCTGTGTGGAACCCATGGTGTGTTTGCTGTTGAGTCGATGGCAATGGGCAAACCAGTAATCTGCTACATTAGAGATGACTTGCGAGATACCTACCCTCAAGGCCTTCCTGTGGTATCTGCTAATCCAGAGAACATCTATGAACAATTGAAATGTCTAGTAGAAAATCCTGATCTTCGCAGTGAGTTAGGTCAGCGAGGTAGAGAATATGCAGAAAAACATCATGATTCTCTTAAGATCGCTAAGCAATTGATGGATCTCTACGAGAGTTTATGATGCGAGACTTCTTTGAAAACCTTGTTAAGGGTTCTCTTATCTATGGATTAGGCTCGGTTGTAAGTTTACTCGTAGGCTTCTTCCTCCTTCCTGTTTACACAAGGTATCTAACACCTGCTGATTATGGAGTACTTGAAACTCTGGTAGTAACTACCACAATCATCAGCATATTTCTTATATTTGGAATGGATAATTCCTTGTTTAGGTTTTCTTTTGACTCCAAAGAGGAGGTGCATCGTAAGCGGGTTATGGCTACTACCTGTACCTTTCTTTTCGGACTAGTATTCCTTGTAACCCCCATTTTGATTCTATGGTCTGGTTTTCTTAGTAATCTCCTCTTTCATGACCATGATCATATCGTCCTTCTAAACATCGTCTTTCTCACAGCAGGTGTACTCACAGTACATAAGATACCAATGAGCCTCTTCAGGATCAACAATGAACCTATCAAATATGCGATTGTCTCGGGTTTGCAGGTCTTAGTGACCGCGTCACTGTGCATATTGTTTGTTGTGGTTCTAGAAACGGGAGTGCTTGGAGTGGTAACAGGCACCCTAATCGGAGTCTCAAGCGCAACCCTGTTTGCCTTCTGGTTAGTAAGAGATTGCCTTGTTTTTAGTTTCTCATTTAATCTCTTAAGGAGCATGATAAGGTATTCACTTCCTATGATTCCTGCTGGACTGGCGCTTTGGATACTGTCTGCATCCGATCGTTATTTCCTGTTGGCCTACTCAACGGAGACTGAGCTAGGCTTGTATTCTATAGCTTCGAAGTTTGCCATGGTTATTGCTCTAATCATAATGGCTTTTCGAATGGCATGGCCTCAAAGTGCGTTTTCTGTCATAGAACGTGAGGACAACAAAGAATTATATGCTCGAACACTTACATATTTTGTGTTTACAGGTTGCTTGATTGTTCTGATGCTGGCGCTATTCGGTGATAATCTGTTAGCTTTTCTCACTACCGAGGACTTTTTTGGTGCGGCTAAAGCCATTCCAATCCTAGGATTAGGATTAGTTTTTAGTGGTTGTTACACACTTCTTGCTATAGGAATGGGGGTGACCAAGAAGGTTGGAATGATCATCCCCGTGACTGCTATCCCAGCAGCGTTGAATCTCTTTCTGAATTACTTGTTGATTCCACCTTATGGAATGATGGGGGCAGCTTGGGCAACTCTAATATCATTCGCTCTTATGGCGTTCCTTTCGTGGTGGGCATCTGAGCGAGTTTATCATATTAATTATGAGTGGATACGCATAGGCAAGGTATTATCTGTGATGTTGGTGATATTGGCAATAACTTATTTCATTACATTTGAACATCTCTACCATGCAATACCAGTAAAACTTGGATTGATATCAAGTTATATCGTGGTATTGTTACTAATTAAATTCTTTACTATGGAAGAATACGATGGTGTAAAAAGATTACTCTCTGATCTATATGGAAAGATTCGTGGAAGGAAATCGATTCTGAATAGATTTGCAACTCATAGCAATGGTTAGTATGAGCATAGCTGTGGTATGCTGCAATTGTCAGTATGAAAGCACTGAATTTAGTAGCCTAGGATCACCATTGGGAACATGATAATAAAGTGGCCTCGTGGCGTGTTTCGTTATGGGGAAGTAGATAAGCGGTGAATATACTATTCTTTGATCCAGTTCGACTGTTTAATGGAAATACTGGAGATTCCATACATGTTAGAGAGTTGGTATGTAATCTCTCGAGGCTAGGACATCGAGTCGCTGTCATATGTTGCACAAGCAAACCAGTTACTGATACTACTGTCGAGATTATACCTACTAAGTCTTTCAATTTCCGCGGTGGAGGATTACTTGGAATTATATGGGCGCTTGTAGTTGGATTCATTGTTGCTAAAAGACGCCATGTAGATTTGGTCTATGTAAGGGGATCGAAGTCATTCTGTGGGCTTATCCTGAGTACTTTATGCAGGCGCCCTCTTGTTATAGAGGTAAATGGCATAATTACGGATGAGTTGAGGATATCTGGAAAGTTTCAACGTGATCTTATTCCTCGCACATCAGCATGGTTGAATGAGACTTCATATAAATATGGTAAGCATATTATCGCGGTATCCCCTGGTATAGAAGCCGTACTAAAGGATGATTTTGGAGTGGACCCAGAGAGGGTTAGTGTGATTCTCAATGGTGTCAATGCAGATCTCTACGTGCCAAAACATACTCAAATAGCTCGCAACGAGCTTGGATTGTCAAAGGAGCATATGTATTTGTGTTTTGTAGGACACCTTGTTGCGTGGCAGGGAGTCGATTATCTCATAAACTGTAGTCCATTAGTAATAGAACGTTGCCCCGAAGCGCATTTCATTGTTGTTGGTGATGGTCCTTTAGAAGAGGATTTCAAAAGGCTTGCCGAACAAATTGGTGTTATTGATAACTTCACTTTCACTGGGGCAATTCAATATGAGCGAGTGCCTTTGTATATAAGTGCAAGCGATGTCTGCGTAGTCCCAAAGAAACCGATGAGAAGTGGGTATTCACCCCTCAAACTATACAACTATATGGCCTGTGCTAAACCTGTTATTGCAACGAAGACAGAAGGATTTGCAGCCCTTGATGAGTATTCTTGTGGATTATTAGTCAATCCATCTATCCTGGAAGAGTTGGCTGCTGCTATTGTCAGGCTCTTCCAGGATACTGAATTAAGAAAACAAATGGGTGAGAACGGTAGAAGGTATGTTGTTGATAATCATAGTTGGCAAAGCGTGGCAAAGAGGGTGGCAGAAGTTTGTGAAATAGCTGTAAGAAGGTAAAAACATCAATACAATCATAAGGTACAGAAAGTAGATACTATGAGAATAGTACTCTTAGTTCCTGCTTTCCCTCCCAAGTGGGTTGCTGGAACTGAAATTGCTACCTATAAGATCGCGAGCCATTTGGCCAAGAGAGGACATGAGGTTCATGTCATAACCCAATGGGACAGAGGACTACCTAAAGAAAGCCTGGAGGAGGGCTTTCACGTGCATCGAGCTAGATTTGTGAAAGTCAGATTCCTGGGGATCATGCTTTTCTGGCAAGGACTATGGCATGCGATAAGAAGAACGCGTCCTGACGTGGTTCACGCACAGAGCCTTGCAATAGGAGTTCCTGCGCTGTTGGCAAAGAAGTTATTAAGGAAACCCTATGTGATTTGGTGTCAAGGATCGGATATCTATTTGCCATCCTTCTCCCAAAGGTTAGTCACAAAGGTGGTCCTACGAAATGCCGATGCAGTAATTGCCCTGACAAGGGATATGGATATGCAAATACAGAAGATATGCAGTAGGAAAACCTTTATTATTCCTAATGGTATCGACATGGATACTTTCGAGATCTCGGCAGGACGAAACAACCAGAGTATATCCAGATGTGAGGGAAAAACAATCATATACATTGGTACTTTCCGTCCTGTGAAAGGTGTGAGTTACCTGGTACATGCAATGGATATTATAAGACGAAAAGAACCGGGGGCGAGATTAATACTTGTTGGTGATGGTGAGGAGAGACTTAGTCTTGAGAATCTTGTAAGGAGCCTTCACTTGGAAACACACGTCAGCTTTGAGGGAAGGGTTTCGAATGAGAAAGTGCCTGAACTTATGGAGAATGCGACCATATTTGTGTTACCAAGTCTGTCAGAGGGCTTCCCTGTTGTATCCTTAGAAGCAATGGCTTCAGGACTCCCTGTTATAGCTAGCAATGTAAGAGGATTGCCGGAAATCATTGATGACGGGGAAAATGGCTTCCTTGTTTAACCAAGGAAGCCGGAACAGATTGCTGAAAAAACATTGGTACTATTAAAAGATGATAAACTAAGAGAGAGAATATCAGAAAACAACAAAATGAAGGCTAGGAACTATACCTGGCAAAGCATTGTCGAACGGTTGGAAGAAGTCTACGATGTCATAAAAACCTCAGACCCATTATTGCTGTAAATCCTGTTGTTATCTGAAAATATGTCCATATACTCTCCTATGTCATGCCACTGGTAGTTTCTGTCCATCAATCTTCCTTCCACGACATTAGTACGTCTAAGGAAGAAATAGTCTCCGATGTGGGTGGGATTATCTTCGAACAGAAATCGGGCATAACCAGCCGTGTAAGCATTGTGCTGGTTTGATAAACGATTGCCACCAGAGTGGTCACTGTATACCACATGATTACCAATAACATGGTCCTTTAGCCAGTAAGCTGCAAATGTCTCTTCGTCGTGAATATAAATATAGTCATACACGTGTCCTTCAGAGTTCAGTGTGACAGCTTTAGGATAATCGAAGAACTGGGCCATGATGCCCGTGGCACACATAAAGAATGGAATCAGGATTATCAGTGCTATCCAGTAATGGGGTAACCTTAAGAGATTGCTCAGTGTGATCCCTCCTATGACGAAAAGAGGGGACAGGATTACCATCATTTGAAAGAATGTCCTGTCCATGGCATAACCCTTTAGGAGATGTGGAAAAGAAACTGAGATTACGAGTATTAGGCAACATGCTAGGCACATCATAAAATACTCTGTATGTAATTTTGCCTTTAAATAATCTAGTTTGCGTGCTGTTATACCCTGGAAAGCTACTGTATTCTTATACTGTACTAGAACAGCTAGCATCCCAATTGCAATTAAAGCGATTGTAAGCCAGGAAAAAACGAATTCTATTTGTCGGGGGATTTCCTTTTGGCCGACCCCCTCTCCTGCTGCTATGGTAACTGAATCTCCTCTGGATTCGACCACGAAGAATTCATCCAGATCGGTTAGTGCTTGATGTATAAAGACCTCTAGTGAGTTGACAGGGGTTCCTATTGCCTGAACATACCAAAAGAAAACCATGGCAAAAAACAGTGTCACACTTGCCATGGTTATAGTCTGCTTGAGTCTGGAGCCACTACTACTCAGCGGCAGGTCTTGGTGTCCAATAGTGCTCCCTTTCATAGGGACCAAATTAGGTTCTGGATTTGTTGGAGTGTTTATCTCTATGGGCTTTGCGGGCTGAGATGGTGCAATTGATATTCTCCTTCGCCGCTGAATGAACTCTGCTAGTACCTGAGTGCCAATGGCGGTAAATAACACCGTAAAAAGAAAGATATACGTGGTCGAATAGTGAGAGAAGATGCAAGACGCCGCAAAAGCAATGAACAGTAGTCTCCTGCTTAGGTTATCAATACCTTTGCGGAATATAACCATGATTGCTAGACCAAAGAATAATACAGCCAAATTAGTGCGTGCATTCGCAGTGGTCCATAAGAAGGTTGTTTGAGACATGAAGAATAGTGAGGCTATAAATGCATTGGAGTTACCAATGTACTTCCGAGAGAGTATGTATATCACTAATGGTGCGATTGACAAAAGGAAAGGGTAAAGCGTTTTGAATAGGTATTCTGGATTTATATCCAGGAAGGACTGGTATATAGCGGGCAATAAGGATATGCTTAAGCATGCCTGCAGCGACGAGGTAGTGAACATACGCCAATGTTCTTCATGTGAGGTCAATTGGAATAGGTAATACTCTGAATGTGAGTCAGCTCCTATGATATGGCTTGATCTTAACGCGAGCAGCATCAAAAGAGAAAAACTCATGAAGAATATAGTAGGAGGGTATACTCTATTAGGCACTCGATGATTCATTATGGTGATGAAAATAGTGTAGGTTGGAATTAGTAACAGGAGCGCAATGATTATCGAGTTGCTATCAGTCAAATTCATTATATGCATGCCAAGGATACTGAGCAGTGGGAATATTGCAGGTAGTATTAGGAACGCTTTTTCCTTGCTATCTAGTCGGAAGCTTTTAAGGCTTATTATTGGTTGCTTATTTCTCTTGTATCCAATGATGACTAAAATGATGACGAGTATGCTAAACGATAAGATGAGTGAGGTGGTCGAAAGAGGCGTATCATATCCCAGACCGAAGTATACCCAATTTAAGAGAAGTCCGCCGAACATCAAGATAGAGATGCTCAGTCCGACCGACATTACAAGTTTCTCTGTGAGGGATGGATGGTTCAGCTTTAGCACGTGCAAAAGCAGAATTCCTGGAACAACCGTGAAAAAGAGGAAACCCATGACTTGTCTCCAGACAGGTATGTCCAAGAGAATGGCGAGGTCTGTTGAGATAAGGAATACTATCACAAACAATGAGAACTTAAATATCTCTGGATGCTGAGCACTAATCATAGTGTCCTGAGCAACTTGGTCTTGTTGTCTAAGTACTATTTTGTAATCCTGTTTACTCTTTATGCTCTGCCCTTCTTGTGCCTGCATAACTTGCTTGGTTACAGCTCTATCATCCTGGATCCGAGATTTGAGACTGCCATTTTGGGTTACGTTATGCTGCTTGCGTGCAGCTTTATCGTCCTGCAGTCGTGATTTGAGTCGGCCCTTCTTTGTCGACTCTGGCTGTTGTCCAGCACCCGAGTCTTTTGGTTCAGGTATGCTTGCTCTCGGCACGTGAGTTCAATCGATTCCCTTCCTGATTATGTCTAGGGGTCACGGTTTTTTTGACTGGACTTTGAACATTCAATGGCATTTATTACGAAATCACTGCGATTTGGACTTACTAGTTATCATGGGGATAATCCTTTGTTATCTGTGGAGTGAAAGCCAATATGCCTAACTGTAGTATCAACCGTGAACTTAAGGAGGCAGCTATCGCATGGAATACTCTTTCAAATTCATGTTTGGCATCTCTTATTATGTGAGATCTTCCTGGGCAGTCTCCCATTAGTTCTGAATTTACTATATACGCACACTTGAATCATCATTGTGTTAGCTTTCCTTATTCCTTCTCCATCTCTTTCGGTGTGATATTGTCAAACGTCCTGGCTTTGCGAGTAGTCCTCCCAGTACCGGAAGGACGACGTAGCGATCTCCTCTTTATGAGGGAGATTGCTTCACCTTCGGTTCGGAATGACATGGTAAATCTGGTTGGGGTTTCATAATTGTGACACAGTCTCTTGATCCAGGATCCATCTGTCCCCATCTCATCTGGATTCCTGATCGAGGAGAAGGGAATAATATAATCAAGGATTTCTTTGTTTACTCATACGCTCCTGGAAGTATAGGAACCTCTGAATAAGTCAGAATGCCATACTTTACCGAGGCTGTTTGCATCGGAAATCCGTGTTTGATCAGAAGTCGCCATACCGTTATCACACTGATTTTGTGACACATTCTGTTTACCTGGGATCAAAACTATATAGTATATTCTGGTATCTCTCCACCGCCGACTCATAAGTGAATTCTCTCTCCACAAGTGCCCGAGCATTTCCTGTAATCTGATCTAAATCTGGGTTGTGTAGCGCTCTGATGATATTGCTGGCGATACATTGTGGAGTATTGTCCTCCATAATAAATCCAGTTTCACCATCTCTTATTACGTCAGGTATTGCCCCAACCGATGTCGCCAGGACTGGAGTCCCACAAGCCATCGCCTCTAACATGATGTTAGGGAGACCCTCTATGTATGATGGAAGTACGATTAATCTCAGTTCGTTTAAATAGGATACAAGTTCCTCATGCGCCATCCATTTGGTGATCTTTACTTTGCCATGAGATTCGTATCTGTCTAAATGGCTCTCAATGTCGGTCAATAGATGTCCATCACCTATAAGCGAAAATTCGAGGTCATTTCTTTCTCGCAAGACTAAGGGGATAGCCTGAATTAACTGCATGATCCCTTTTTCTTCTTTGAAGCGCCCAATATATCCAATCACACTCTTCCTTTCATGTAGCTGCTTGCGCACCTCAAATGTGGTAAGGTCGAGAAAATGCCTACGGGCTATTAGAATCTTATTATGGTATTTTTCTAGTTCCCACTCCTTTTCAAGCCTTGGTGAATAGAGAAGTATGTTGTTTGAAAACATTAAGCTTGTTTTTGATAGAATCTCCATTGGTTTAATAAGACTATGGTTTGACACTTTGAAGTCGTGTAAAGCCGAACCTGGGCGTTGCATAATCACTTTTTTCCCTATGATTCTTGCAGTCAGAATAGGTAATAGCAGCGCATCTGAGCCAAGAAAAATGATCCAAACATCTACTTTCCTTGATGTCATGGCGAGTAGATATGACATCACTACCTGAGTATAGAAGTAATTCCAGATCTTGCTGATTCTGCTCGGCCCACTTTTGTGTGTAACGTTGTGAACACATCGTAGCCGTGTGTCATCTCTAAAGATAGTATAGGCTATGCCTCCTGTAATGAGACAAAGGCTACTTGATAACGGACTCAATATATCAATGAGATTTGATAGGGGCACGTTACCTGAAGCAATCGTTGGAAAGGTAAGGATACCAATGCGTACCTTTTTAGAATTTGCTATCATCTCTTTCCTCATTGGTTTAGATATGGATTTGCACAGTCCTGAAGAATACACATTGTATAGTTCCCTGTCTGGTAACGCCTAATTGCATTTATTATTAACCAAGTTATTTGGAATTTTCGTGAATGACATTTTCGAACAGCTTTATATAGTCAGCTGCTTTGTCGTCCCATGAGAACCGCAGTTTGGTATGTTCTATACCGTTTCTCC
>JAXHVC010000059.1:0-10906 GCA_034189315.1 Chloroflexota bacterium
TGGCTTATTGGACGCCATGGACATAAAACGCCCACTCAGGTTAGACAGGAACAGGCAAGCCTTGTCCCCGTTCCTGTGTAATTAGTGCTTATCAGGTGTTCAATATTTGTTGACCGATACAAATGAGTACCACTAAACAACATCGTAATGGCTGTGTTCATAACGAAGTATGTTAATAGAATTGGCCTAGATAGTCTGATATGATTCACACGTTTGATGTCGAGAGCTTTGATAGTCTGGCTAGCCATCAGTCGGCTCCAGAGAATCAATTGAACTGGGATTGCCTTTTCGTGCTTCCCTCCTGGCTAAAGGCTTGGTGGAATCAATTTACCACGGGAACAAAGCCTTATTTACTGACAGCAAGAGATGACAACTTCATCATTGGAATGGCACCACTTCATATAAAGGAAAATACGGCTTCCTTCATGGGTAGCACAGATGTATGTGATTATCAGGACTTTATTACAGTTCCTGGGAAGGAAGCCATATTCTTTCAAGTCCTACTCGACCACTTAAAACAAGAAGGAATACACTCCCTTATCTTGGAACACGTAAGGCCCGAATCAGCAACCATGACTCACTTAATGGACATTGCCCAAGAGAGGGGGTATAAGGTACTAGTACAAGAAGACAGTTCTTCTTCAGAATTGGTTCTACCACTCACTTGGGATGATTATTTGAGTCAGCTAGCCACAAAACAACGTCATGAGATCAATCGTAGGCTTAGAAGAATGCACGAAGCCGGAGATGTAGTATATCGAGTACTGCAGAATGAAGAGGCCTATCCGGAATTCGAAACCACCTTCTTTAGGTTATTTCTCGACAGCAGAGAGGACAAACGAACATTCATGACACCCCAAATGCATGAATTCTTTCTTGCGTTCTCTAAGGCTATGTCTGAATTGGGGATATTCCGACTTGGCATTCTAGAAATTAATGCTGTGCCCGTTGCTGCCACTACATGCTTTGTATGGAACAGTACAACATACCTTTACAATAGCGGCTACAATCCCGAGTACAGCGACTTGAGCGTCGGATTGATGTCCAAAGTACTCTGCATCAAATGGAGCATCGAGATAGGTCATAAAATGTTCGATTTCCTCAAAGGTTCAGAAAAATACAAGTATCATTTAGGTGGTTATAGGATCCCCTTGTACAAATGCGAAATCGGTATCAGATAGTAGGCATCAATAGTACCCCTCAACAGCGCGATCGATCCATCGTATCATCTTCGTCATCGATAGTATGCCAAACATCCTACACGGCAGAATCTTTATGTAATGATAGCTATTTATACTATTCGTTCACATTCTTCGCTATAGCGGAGGAGAGCAAGTACCTATGACAACAAAACCATTAAGAATAGCCATGCTATGCGTTCACAGTTGTCCTATGGGCAAGCTAGGGGAAAAGGACACTGGAGGGATGAGCGTATATGTCAGAGAGCTGGCTTATGAACTCGGCAACCAAGGACACCATATTGATGTATACACTCGGGCACACGACCGAACCGAGACAGCCATTAGCCAGATTGGGAATAATGCACGGCTGATCCACCTCAGGGCAGGCAAAGATGAGAAGATGGAGAAGTTGCTGATATATCCTCATCTGGATGATTTTGCTTGCCGTCTGGAGAAGTTTAGAAAGGACAACCAACTCCAATATGATGTGATACACAGTCACTACTGGCTATCTGGCTGGGTGGGACAAAAAGTCCAAAGGTGGTGGAACAGTCACCATGTAACCACTTTCCATACCCTTGGTGCAGTAAAGAATAAAGCAAATCTGGGATACGATGAACCAGACCTTCGCATAGAGACAGAGAGACAAGTTGCAATAGATTGTCATAGAGTAATCGCCACCAGCAGGAAAGAAAGAGAAGAGTTGCTATACCATTACGGCATCACCAACAAAAACATCGGGATAGTTCCGTGTGGTGTCAATCTGGATTTGTTTCGTCCCATCGACAAGGACATAGCGCGTAAACACCTCGGAGTAAACGGAGAGAGATTAATTCTCTTCGTGGGCAGGATTGATCCCCTTAAAGGATTGGAGCAACTGTTAACCGCAGTGAGCTATTTAGACTATCAAGGGATTAATCTATTAGTGGTTGGTGGCGACGAATCCTGCGCAAGAGAGATGCAAGACCTAAAAGCCCTTTGCCATTCCATGAACGTGCATGAATCCGTAACATTTGTGGGTCGTATGGAACAGAAAGATCTACCTTTCTTCTACGCTGCGGCTGACGTTTGTGTCATGCCATCATATTATGAGAGCTTCGGACTGGTTCCATTAGAATCACTGGCGTGTGGCACACCAGTTGTTGCCACACGCGTAGGAGCAGTAGAAGATGTTATACGCGATGGAGAAACCGGATATATAGTTGACAACAATCAACCCGATCTGCTAGCAGGTCGTATATCTGACATCCTGTCTCAGCAACAAGATCATGGTTCCCGAATAGCTGCCAATCGAGAATCAATTATTAGATTTGGATGGAAAAACGTTGCTACCTCTATACAAAATGAATACACTTCTGTAATATCCAATCTGCCAAGTCACTATTCATGAATATACTTCTCAAACCAAAGGTTAGCCGATCGTCGGGTGAAACCCATAGACAAATATAGACCTAGCGCCACATGATTCTCACTATCCACAGTCAGCTCGACAATACTAATACCTTTTCTCTTTAGCATATGCAATCCGGCCAGCAATACTGTATGTCCCAGGCCTTTACCACGATAGGCAGGATCCACGCCCAGCATATGGATTCGCCCTGTCTTTGGGACTTTTATCACACTATGCCTTTGGTATCTTTCTGTCCAGCAATAGGCTACTGGTTTATTATCATCATAAGCAATAACAACATCTTTCAGAGATCGCCCCGGTTGTTCGAGGCGATGAGTGATTTCCCTTACGGTGTTAGGAGCGAACCCCCAACTACCAGAAAAACAGGCATTCTGAACCTCAACAAGGTCCGCTTCCTCTCCAGGGTATGGACAGCGTAGCACGCATTCACAGCGTTCCCCATTAAGAGAACTTAGGTTATCTAGCACAGTACCCAACTCTAGATAGCGTCGGACTGAACAAAATCCAAGACTGCGCAGCAATGCTATGGCAGCATCGTCATCCTCAGCAACGGCCACATGCGTATTTGCACCACCGAGCTCAGATATTCGCCGCATGGCACAATGAAAAAGTGCCTTAGCCATGCCTCGACCTCGGTATGCAGGATGAACTAATCCACTTAGGACTACTCTCCCTATATCCAACTCTGGAAAAACATCAACATAGCCAACGACATTACCATGTATATTCTCTAGCACAAAGAGATTACTCTCGGGAACATAGCCTGGTCGGCATAAAGCCTCCGCTACAGATTGTGGTGTGATTGGCACCCCACTTGGTTCTGCTGGTTCGACTTCCATACGAAGCTGAACCAGCCCATCTAGATCCACAGAGGAATAGCTCCTTATTACACACCCTGCATAGTTCATTTTATAAGTAACCACATCACACCCAATCAAAGTAATTGTATAAGTATCGCATAATCCGTACTCGATGAGAATATTCCAAGCACTTCGATATAGTATCGATCAATTGGGTATAATATGCCAGGGAAATCCGCACATGCCCATTGATCTCAGACGAGAAGAAGATCGATGGCCTGCGATCCTATTACATAACCTCTCCAGCTCGGAGGGGGCACTGGGAGGATTATTAGATGACGACAGACTCTGCCGATATTCTGGTTATTACACCTCATCCTGATGATGCAGAATACGGTGTTGCAGGAACTGTGGTGCAATGGGTACACGAAGGAAAGACCGTGGTATATGCAGTATGTACTAACGGGGACAAGGGTTCAGAAGACCCTAATATGGATCCAAAGGAAATTGCTGCAATCCGCGAAGATGAACAGATCGCAGCCTCAAAAGTCTTGGGTGTTCGAGAGGTTGTATTCCTAAGATTCCCAGATCAGGGGCTGGAGGATACGCCTGATTTTAGAAAAGAGATAGTTAGACTTATTAGGAAATACAAACCCGAGATTGTCGTGACTGCCGATCCATACCGACGCTATATTTGGCATCGTGACCATAGAATCACAGGACAGGTCGTACTTGACGCCGCATTCCCCTACGCTAGAGACGTTCACGCATATCCAGATTTGATGAAGGAAGGGCTTGCTCCTCACAAAGTCAAGGAGGTATGGCTCTGGGCTGCCGAAGATGCCAACCACCGAGTAGACATCGCGGATACTTTCGACATCAAAGTATCGGCACTCCTATGCCACCAAAGCCAAGTTCGACAGTTCACAACCCCAGAAGGAATGGAGAGACTAAAGGATGGCTATAAAAGACTAGGGGAACCGGAGGGATTCCTGTTCGCCGAGAGCTTTCACCGTGTAGAAATTCGGTGGTAGGGATAACCACACCATCCTCCAATTACAGCAAGTATCACAGCAAATAACATGCCAAGATTAAATAATCAAGGGATTATGATTTTAGTCTACCAGCATCTTTGAACCACTCTATGGTATCTACCACTGAATCCCTAATTGGGCGGGCAGAATAACCGATCTCGTGGCAAGATTTCGAGTTGCTTATCACAGAATTACTGGCAAGTGTATGAATAGAATACTTAGTAAAACGCGGCCTAGTATTGGTCAGACGATAATACGGAGGAGTGAACGTAGCTGCTACCATAGCCAGCCAAACAGGTATTTTTACTCGGCGCGTCTTCACTCCACTGATCTCTTCTATCATTGATATCAGATCTATAATGCTAATTCTCTCACCTGATAGGATATAACTCTCTCCTGTACGTCCTCTTTCGCAACTGAGAATGTGTCCGATTGCCACATCACGAACATCAACAAAATCATATGCTCCATCTATATAAGCTCTTAGTCTACCACTAGCCACATCCATAAAGAGTTTTCCCATTTCCGATAGTCTATAATCATAAGGACCTATCACCCCGGTGGGACAAACAACAACTGCATCAAGACCTTGATCCAATGCGTCAAGTACATCTAAAGTTGCCTGTGCTTTAGATTTATCATATTCACCCATTGCCTTATCAGGATCAAAGGGAAATGTCTCATCAATAGCAGTACCATGAGGAGGGCTAGCTATAGCATGAATGGAACTCGTATACACTAGTCGAGTTATACCACAGCGAAGACACGCCTCTACCACATTACGCGTTCCTCCGACATTTATTTTATATAAGGATTCATTGTTTCCAGATGAGATCGATACCAATCCTGCCAGGTGATAAACAACAGTAGAACCTTCGAAAGCTTCGATGAGAGATCGCACATCCCGTATATCAGCCTCGGTTCGAGTTATCTGCAATCCCTCCATAGAGGAGGTATTCTCCAATGGGGGAATTATTGCTTGTACGGTCTCTCCCCTTTGCAGAAGCTCCCGTACAAGGACATTACCAATATGTCCCGTCGCACCTGTTACCGAAATCATAGTACATCCCTCCGATATAGATAGAGGTGTGACAGGTTATACACGGCAGTTGTCACATGCTATCACTAGGGAGATCCCCAAAGCACTTCTCCACAAAGACCGGGCGAATGCTCCTGCGATGAAAAGTGGGCAAAAGCGTCCTTCTCCCTCTTCAGTATGGTGGCTTCACCATGCCCAGGGTATATCCATGTTTTTTCGGGTAATATAAAAACCTTGGATGTGATGGATTTCACTATCTGGTTGAAATCTGATGGCGTGCCGGTTCTCCCTGGACCACCTGGGAAAATAGTATCGCCTGATAGCAGATATGAATTCACCAGAAAGCATAAACTACCAGGAGTATGACCTGGGGTATGGAGTATAGATAGTTCTAACTTCCCCACCAATAGCGTATCGCCATCACCTATGAATATATCAGTACTAGCCGGCAATCCATCTGCATCATAGGAATGGGCAGCCACAGGAACCCCCAACGCGGACTTGATCTCACGTAATGCCCCCACATGATCAAAATGATTATGAGTCATTAGTATGTACTTTGGATTAGTCTCTGCCAGATGTCCCAACAGCAGTTTTGCATCTGCAGGTGCATCAATCAGTACGCTGTCATTAGTAGCTTGGCATACAACAATATAGGAATTGGTGCCAAACAGCCCCAAATCAAACCTCTCAATTCGCACAACATCATCTTCGACCACGATCGACATTATCATCCCTCCCAGGAAAAAACACTATCTGGTTTGAGAAACGATGGCTTCGTTGGCGTCACTTAGAATCACACAATTTACAGTGCACTTATGATTCTTCCTGGTCACTAGTGCATCATATGATATCTAAGAAAAAAGATCACCAACTAATCAGCCATACGATTACCAATTATAGCACCTGTTCCACGAGGGAAACTGAAGAAAACACGATGGTTATTTAGAAACCATTCAGTTCCTATTCAAACGTATGGCATTGATTGCACATTGTAGATGCAAAGTGAATGAGGGATTCCATATTAATAGACACAGATAATCGATCTGTAGAAACTATCCCAGTTCTTCACCCATGACCAGTCCTGGTGAATTTCAAATACACCATCCAGACCACCGATAATTGAAATATGACCATCTATATGTTGCAAATACACCCGCACCTTGCTGCCCGCATTAAGGATTGGGCTGTCTTTCCACGACTGTGAATCACTCTCACAAACAACCATCAATTCTAGGCAATCTTCCGCAAAAGGAACACCCTTCACAAACCTCTTAATTGTCACGTCGGAGAAGGCAACTTCACACTCCCTCACATCGTCCCACTTCACTTCAACATCATCAACAAAACCCTCGATCATAAAATCCGCCATTTGCGAGATTCTGGATTCCTCCCAGTCTTCTGCTGATAATACTTCGCCTTCTTCACCCAATTCCAACACTACCTGATAATCCGATCCCGATAATCCAACAGGGACAAGCAGTGAGGCAAAAACCACACATACAATCGCCAACACAGTAGCCAATACGCTATATATTAACTTACTATCTATTATCATATATATTATTATATCAAATTATATGTACTGTTTTTCACTTCATTTTACTTAACTATCATGACTGTACCGATAGCAAGCCAATGGCCCTGATCTTGGGGAGCATGTCATCAGCGCTTGGGATTTCATTCGCGCATGGTGAGACACAGAAAACTCGATGACGCTTGTTCTGGGGTTAAGTTAATAACAGTGTGCTTCGAGGAAGGGTGATTTGAAAGAACTGTCATAACTCCGCATGGCAAAAGCATTCAGTCAGTGGGATAGCACCTCAGGTTCATGAGCACAAACCCAGTGAAAGCCATTTGCGCCTAAGGTATCACAAGATACTGGCAACTCATGCAGTCCAGGGGATCGAGAAGAGTTACCATATCCGGATTCGCCAATGTGTCCCAATCAATACACTCATGGGATAACATACTTGGAACCCACGCCATAGAGACATGCAAATGAGGAGAGAGCAGACTTCTCTTACCTTCCAGATCCGCAATCGTGGCAATCATTTCCCCTTCATGCAAGACGCTTCCCACATCAATACTGGGAAGAGGTATTACATGGGCATAGGCACTGAGGAGTTGACTCCCATTGCCATCGTAAATAGGATGCATTGCATATACAGATTTCGCCAAGTAATCATCATCAATTTTTACAACCTCTCCGTCATACATGAGAGGGATCCTGATTCCTGGATTGAGGTTTTGATCTCGTTCGTTGATATCTCTGAACAAGCAGAAGTCAATTCCCTCATGAGGTCTACGGCGCAATCCTTTGTCTCCCCACCACTTTTCGGATGTCCCAAATAGCATACCCCAGTGAAACCGCCACGTACAGAATCCAAGAGCATCAAGCCCATTACCCTCAACCAAACATCGATCAAAACTGGATATTCTCAAGGGGAAATCCCCTATCGGAGAGGTCATGCGCATTTCCAACTATAGTGCAGCACAAGACTCATTTCTAAGCCGATCCATCCATCTCAATGATCGGACTTCCTGCTCCAAAACATATCGGATATAGCCCTGAAGGAGTTGCTGCAACTCAGAACGTAGTTCTGCCGATATTCTTAAACGGCAGGCAGATGGTAGATTGTTGTTCTGGAAGAATCGAAGTACCTTGAGGGCGTCAACTGAGAGTGAGCATGTCCCAATCTCTCGGTTACAGCAAGAAGGGCAGAGTACTCCTCCCGCACTTGACGAAAAGAAAATGGAAATCGGCTGCAATGTCCCTTCACAACACACGCAATTTAGGAGTTGGGGTCTATAGCCGAGAAGACCTGCCAAATTAAGCTGAAAATATAGAAGAGGGATTTGACTATCATCAACTTTGCACAACCAAGAAAGGGTATCCACAAGAAGTTGAAACATGGCAAAGTTGCTCTCACCTTCCGGGGCAAAACGATCCACCATCTCGGCTGCACACATGGCAGAGGATATCCTCCACAGGTCTTCTCGTAACGGGAGGAAACCATCCACCATCCTAGCTTGGGTTATAATCGGAAATCCGCTACCATGACCTTGGGACAATAGCATATCACCATGTGTGATTGTCTCAACATGGCCGCCCAGCTTGCTCTCAGATCGCCTGGCCCCCCTGGCAACCGCCTTCAACTTGCCTTGGTTGGCCGTATACAAAATTACTATGTCATCGGCACCCCTCGACTCAATACGTTTGAGGACAACTGCCTCTACTCGATACAACCTAGTCGCGCGCATCAATCACCATCTCAAACCATAGACAAGAAACGGTTACACTAGATCTCCTGTCTCCCTTCCAAAGCCCGACTGAGGGTAACTTCATCTGTATATTCCAAGTCGCTACCAACAGGAAGGCCTCTGGCAAGCCTGGTAATCTTCACTCCAAAAGGCATTAATAGTCGCTGTAGATACATGGACATAGCATCACCTTCGAGCTTGGGATTGGTGGCCACAATAACTTCTTCCACCCCTCCCTCCCGAATCCTCACCAAGAGTTCCTCAATTTTGAGATCATCTGGCCCCACCCCATCAGCAGGAGAGATCACACCATGAAGCACATGATACATCCCATCATATACACGACTACGTTCCAAGGCCAATACATCAAGCGGCTCCTCCACCACACATATCTTTGTATGATCTCGGTCACCACTCTGGCAGAGGAGGCAAGGATCGGCCTCGGTTATATTCTGGCAAATGGAGCAAAAGATGATTTTTTCTTTGACCGCAGTAATGGTCTCAGTAAGAAACCTAGTCTGTTCCTCTGGGGCACACAGTAAAAAGAAGGCTAAACGCTGAGCGCTCTTGGGGCCAATTCCCGGAAGCCTGTTAAGTTGCTCCACAAGTTGAGCCATCGGAGCAGGGAAAGCCAAACTTGTATTCACAGATATTCCTCGTCGTGGATCATCAGAACAATCCAGGTAATTTTGCGTTCCCCGTCACCGCCCCCATTCTATCCTGGGCAAGCTGTTGTGATTTTTCCAAGGCCTCATTTATCGCCGCTAGGACAATGTCCTCCAAGAGCCCAGGATCATCTGGATCAATTGCGTCGGGAGAGATCTTGACAGAGTGCACCCTCTGCTGCCCATCAACTACAATGGTCACCGCCCCACCACCAGCACTACCCTCAACTGTCTCATTCGCCAGTTCTTCTTGCGCCTTCAGCAACTTCGCCTGAAGTTCCTGCGCTTGACGAATCATCTTTTTATCCATCTGTTTCCTCCACATTAGTAACCCTGGCTCCCATTTCCACCGCAGCACGCACCAGGTGTCCATCCAGCGCCCTCTGCTTAGCCTTGGGTTTAAGAACACAACGTACTTTATTGGGGCTGCCGAATCTCTGCCCCAACTTAGATTCTATTAGCTCCCGACACGCCGGTGTATCTATTCTATCCTTGTGAAATGGATAGTAGAATCCTAATACTAGAGTATCTCCTTCCACTTCCAACGGTTCACAGGCACTCCTTAAGAAGGCATCCAGATTAGCTCCTGGGCCAACACCACGCAGCGTCTGAACAAATTCACCCCAATGCGACCTAATATATTCTCGTGTGCAACCAGCACCAGAATCATCGGGCACACCCTGCTCCACATCAATTGGTTCTACCGGCATAGTCTGATCTGGAGAAACAACAACATCACTAGCTTCTTTCGGCAAGCTTGGAGCACCATGAGGAGGGCCAACCTCGACTTCTGCAACCGGAACCACCTTCTTTGCTTCTTCCAATGGCATGGCCATTTCTTCAGGCTGCTGGTCAGCCTCTGGAAGTACACACTCTACCATAGCTAGTTCAAGAGGTAATGGTGAATAGTCGTCAAAACGGAAATCTATCTGAGCAAATAGTTTCACCGCTTTGAGTATATCCGGCAACGTAATATCCTTGGCCATCTCTCTCATCTCGGCGAGGTCCTCAGTGGCTAGATCCAGGACTTCATCCGCACCCGGTTTCACCAGCATCAGGTTTCTCAGGTATTCAACTAGCGAACGATTGAACTGCTTGAGATCAAGTCCGTCTTGCGCCACGCTATTAATAGTAGCAAGCCCATTAACTACGTCCTTATTCACGATATACCTAGACAATTCCTTTACACGAGAATCGTTGGACACTCCAAGAACATCTTCCACTTGATGAAGAGTGATCTGATTGCCATAGAATGATACCAACTGTTCCAAAAGATTCTCAGCATCACGAAGACTTCCATATACACTCCTAGCCACCAACCTTACGCCGGCAGGCTCAATATCTATGCCCTCCTTGGCGCAGATATACATCAGCTTAGAAACAATGGCAACCTGGGAAAGCCGACGGAAATCAAACCTCTGACATCGCGATAGGATGGTGGGCAACATCTTATGAGGCTCCGTAGTGGCCAAGACAAACACCACATATGGAGGAGGTTCTTCCAATGTCTTC
>JAXHVC010000006.1:0-3072 GCA_034189315.1 Chloroflexota bacterium
TATTGGACGCCATGGACATAAAACGCCCACTCAGGTTAGACAGGAACAGGCAAGCCTTGTCCCCGTTCCTGTGTAATTAGTGCTTATCAGGTGTTCAATATTTGTTGACCGATACAGGAGCTAAATACCTAACCATTTGGCAATTAACTCTGTTCTGTATAAACGTCGGATTTATTGTTAATCCAAGATATGTTTTTGGCTTCATCGTCGAGACTTACGGGGAGTTTTCCTTCAAAAAAATTGTCCTGAACTGTAATTGCTGCGCTTGGTACTGTACTGCCATCTATCATGAGTGGTATTCCCTCGGCCCCGATGATTACATTAGCGCTGATAAGCATAGTATCGAGCACATTATGGCATCTAATTCCGTCTATACAGTCGATGGATACGTTATTGCGAATAATAGTGTTGATTGAGTGTTGGGTATAGATATTACCGCTTCGAAGTGAGAAGTTGTCTTCTATGATTACACTATCGACATTAGTTACATTAATAACGCTACCAATCTGACAATCCTGGAAGACATTGCCTCGTAACTCCCAGTTACAGTAATTAGAATCAGTGTTTCCTCCACCGTATATTGGTTGGTTGGCAGTAGGTGGATAATCTATGAAGCTGTTACCTTCTATCAATAAGTTATTGGCGTTGGGCTGAATTCTTCCGTCCCCGCGAAGAATATTATCAGACATAATTGTGTTATCGGTATTAATTTTAACTGCATACGGTGTGCAGTTTTCGAAGGTGTTGGCTTTGATATTTGACGACCTTTTCTCAGGGCCATTAAGTAGTATGGCTGTAGGGCAGTTTCTGAAATAGTTCTCGGTTATGGTGGAGAAGGCGTTGGTCAAGGCTATTCCCTTACCACAAGAGTCAAATGTATTTGAGGATATTTCGATTGGGCCGAAGCAAGGGGCATGACTGTCTATGGCTTCTTCTGATGAACACTCAAAATGGTTATTCGTAATACTAATATCTCGAGACCAACCACCATAAAGATGTGTTCCGGTAGCTCCCCCAATAGCCACATAGTGTCTTCCTAGCACTGTAAAGGAGTTGTTCTTTATGGTTATATTTTGGCATGCGTTGTATAGAGCTATACTATATCCGAATCCTGTGCGGAATATGTTTTCAAAGTGGTTTTGTGTAAACTCGGAATATAAACAATCGGTTAAGGCAAAAGCAGTGATTCCAAAATCCTTCACCTTGCAGTCGGTGACCTGGAGGTTTCTCTGGAGATAGGCTCTTGCTAGGTAGTAGTCGGTTTCTATTCCCGGACCAATAAACTCGATTCCACGTATGGAGATGTTCTCGCACATAGTCAAGCTACGTATAAGGACATTATTATCTCGATTGTAGTCATGAACAACTGCTTCTTTGGTGATTATCCTATTTGCTTGATAATCTATACTAACTATCTGTAAGAGTTCGCCTTTCTTATAGATCTCTATAGAAGTATCGTCGCTCAATTTGACATAATCACCAACAGAGTATGCTGAAGCATCTTCCATTATAATCATCTGGCTTCCATTGGGTACATGCTCGGTGACCTTTGTAGGATTGTGGGAGTACCCATCATCATTAGAAAATGTGAACACACTACTACCAATTTGGCTACAATCAAACACCGTGTGTCCGGGAATTCCCTGGATTGTAATATTATCTGTGAGGGTGATGGGATCCTTAATGATGTAGGTACCTTCAAGAAAGGTTGCAATTCCTCCACTGGATGGGAGATTGTCAACTGCCTCTTGTATCGTACTGCTGTCGTCAGATCCGTCACAGATATAATCAGGCTCAGTAGTAATGATTTTGGAATTGCAGGCACTTGATATGATTATTATTGGTTTGGTGTCAAATTCCTTATCAACATATGTGAGTGTGTGGTTGTCGTTTGTTACTTGTGTATTGGGAGTAGCACCATCAACGGTGTATGGTGGCTGTGGTTCAGGGATATCCAGGCCTGATGATGGAAAGTCATTTGTTGTTGAGGGATATTCAAATGGGATACTTTCGTTTGTTAGTGTGGGTATGGATGATATTGTATATAGTATAGGGCCTTTGATGACGTGTGGTATATGTGGATTAGAGCCAAAAGTCGAGTGATTAATACTATCACCTTTCCTCTCAACCTGTGAATTTGATGATTTTAATTCCAAATGATAAGTGACATACAGAGGTAATGCCAGTACAGTCGCCAATAAGACGTGTGTGAAGAATATGACCGGGCGACTACGAATGATAGTAAACATTCAAATTAAGTCCCTATAAAAAAGGCCCCTATTTCCATGTGTGGAAGTCATCGCATAGAGGGGAGTCTATGATCACCTTTAATTGTCTAGATGTCTTATGGAAAGGTAATGTGCTGGATATGCAGGATCGATTATTATACAGATTTGGTAGGAATAACCATATGTAATCGGAGAATATTAGTAATTCAGATTATGCACACACTGTGAAGTGATATTATGAGTATTTAACAGGTGTGCTAACTTAAATTTACTTATCATATATTAGTATATCATAAATATAAACCATTATACTATAATCACGAAGGCATCCGCTTTCGTGTCTTTGTTCACCGTCGTAAGTGTTCACCTAGCGTATTATTGGGAGCATAGGACCCTTGAGGAACACAGGTTATTAGTAAAAGAAAACTCCAAATTCTTAGGAGCAGACAGATCTGGTAGTAGGTTCAGATTGTCCCCCCTTACCTATGCAGATTGCCACGATTGTAGATGTTAGATATTTCGGGGACGAAAATACTGTTTACCAGTGGTTACTGGGAATGAGGGTAAACGGTTACCATAGTCTATGGGCGTAGGACCTTTTGTAATGATTGCACCGATGATAATAACAAAGGCTAATGCAGATGTAGAGTACGTCTATACGCGTTATTTGGTTTGATTGAACTGAATATAGAGTAAACCGTAGTGTTTGAAGAATTCTAGATGCTCCTTTGGTCTACAATTAAGTTGGACACCTAGGAGATGAAGTAGAATCATATTAGGAAGGTGTCTAATGCAAGAAGATCAGATTGGGACAGAGGGATTGAGAATGGGTAGGAGAATGACG
>JAXHVC010000060.1:0-16563 GCA_034189315.1 Chloroflexota bacterium
AAAAATGATCCTAAAACTGATCTAGCTAAACATGTGCAAATGAGCAAAACACGTGTGAATGGTGCTCAAGGCCTAACAGTGTATTGCGCATCCACGCCGTCATGGCACCACCACATTCCAAATCACCAGTGGTCACAGGTTTACCACTCTTATCAAATGCGACGGTAATCTCATCAAGGCGCTTCCTCAGATCTGCCAAATCCTTGACAATAGAGAGGATGGCCATGCATTCTGAACCTACAGCAATACCAAACCTGGATTGCATCATGTAGCCATCCATGCGGCCACCCAAACCAATATTGATATTACGTAGACTTTGGGCACAGAAATCCATAATCCAGCCCATCTCTACTCTCGTAGGATCGACATCCAGACGACGCATATTGGTAAGCCGCTGCAACTGTTCGTCATTGTAGTTGCGCTCATGCTGCATTCGCGATGTCAATGCCACCATGGCCAGATTATGAGCATTCATGATGTCATTGATATCACCGGTGAGCCCCAGAGAGAATTCTGTCATGGGGATCAGAAGCGCATTGCCTCCTCCAGCTGCAGTTCCTTTTACATTCATTGTAGGACCGCCGGATGGCTGCCGCAGAGCTCCACCTACATTCTTACCCCGTTTTCCAAGACCTTCCATAAGTCCACATGAGGTGGTGCTTTTGCCCTCACCAAGCGGAGTTGGGGTAATAGCAGTAACCTCGACATATTTGCCATCGGGTTTATCCTTCAACCGATTTATGATTTTGAGAAAATCGAGTTTTGCCAGCCTTCCCATTGGAAGCATCTCGTTCTTCTCAAGGCCTAGTTTCTCTCTCCACTCATCCGGCATTGGCATCTTCTCTTCGGCTGCTTCTGAAATTTGCCAATCAGCCATCTTAGTCGCATCGTAAGCCATATAAACCTCCTCCTTATGATTTACGTCTCTGTTCTGCAGCAACGGTACAGGGACTGTTCCCTTACCACCCTACTTAGAACGGGCTGCTCTTCTTTCGGCAGCCACGACGGTGTTCATCATCAGCATGGTAATGGTCATGGGCCCGACTCCTCCTGGGACCGGAGTAATGGCACTAGCTTTTTCCTTAACCGTCCCAAATTCAACATCCCCTCGGAGATCGGCAACCATCTTGTTCGGATCATTCTTACTAGGCTTCATCCCCACCCTATTGACCCCAACGTCTATGACCACAGCCCCTTCCTTAACCATATCCGCTTTAATAACCTCAGGCGAGCCCATAGCAGCCACCAGAATATCCGCTTGTCTTGTTATCTCTGCCATATTCGGAGTGCCAGTGTGAACTACACTTATAGTGGCATTAGCCCTCTTGTTCTTTTGAACTAAAATGGCCATAAGCGGTTTGCCAACAATATTGCTCCTTCCACATATGACCACGTGTTTACCCTCTGGGGGATTGCCACTGCGAACCATCAACTCTACGGCACCATGTGGCGTGCATGGCATAAAGTACGGATCACCAATAAGCATCTTGCCCACATTCACGGGATGGAATCCATCCACATCCTTTGCCGGATCGATCAAATTGAGCACCTTGTCTGCATTGATATGCTTGGGAAGTGGCAGCTGAACAAGGATACCATCGACATGATCGGCCTTGTTCATCTCTTCCACCTTGGCCAAGAGCTCAGATTCAGCAGCTGTCTCAGGCAATACATATGTCTCAGACCAAACCCCAATTTCCTCCGCCGCTTTCTCCTTGCCTGTAACATATGAAATAGATGCAGGATCTTCACCAACACGTATGATCACTAGACCAGGAGTCACTCCCTGTTCCTTTAGCTTAGAAACCCTCCCTGTTAGCTCCGCACGGATCTCTTTTGCTACCTCTGTTCCCGAGATTATCTTTGCTGTCATAGTTGCGAACCTCCTTTAGCTTGCGATCTAATCGATAGGTCATCAGTTACAATACAGGTTACCTATCAAAAAGATAAATCATCGTTGATGATACAGCATTATAGCCAACTCATGGCACTTTTAAATTGCTTGTATGACCTTCTATAAGTAACTCTTTTTATAATCTCTTCATCGGCACTCCAGAAATAACGAAGTGCTCTAATAAAAATGTACAGATAACTCGCTCTTATCAGTATGATGTACTGATTTACACCGCCAGCTAGTCTACACACATTCTTCAACACTATCAAAAACTGATCCCCATAAAACTAATCAACGGTTTCAGTACCTCCTTAAATAAAACCGGAGGCTTTGTTATATAAGAACTAGCCAACCAGACAGGTCTCTTGATCATGGCAAATCCTTAGAGCAACCTTCTTATCTCCCCAAATCCATCGCCAATGTTAATCCAAATTATATAAGTATTCAGGGGAAGACTATGCATTTATAGAAGTATACTGTGGAACCCCCTCCTGACCTTGATCAACATGCCTGCTCCCCAAAAGAAGCGGTGCTTCGATGCTGGCACCTCCGACCTGTCCGACAACAAAAGGGAAGGTTCCTATGCATTCAATAAGGAGATCGCTACGGGTAAAGGCAAGGTGGCTTTCTACTTTGCAGATGTTCGCGGCACAAGGATCGTCTGGATCTTGATCCGTATTTATTGAAGAAAAAAAGGAAATACGAGTACTGGCAGCAATAACAAGCTCCGCATTTGGAGTGTGACTAATCTGAGCTACCTGCACTCTCTATCTCCAACGTTAGGGCGATTATATCACCGAAGAAACAAATACTGCAACTTCTATACAGAATACATGACTGATAGAGCCGCCAAACACTCTATATGCTCCTTTATTTCTTGCTTGCACACCACAGAGTGGTATACAATTAGTTTCAGTGAGAATGTCTTTGCTGGGTCGGGATGATAGCAAACTGCCCCTCTCGTCTTGTATGAGTTTACTCAGGTTTCCCGTTCAGATTCCTGATAGCGTCCGACGTTTTTCATTTTCACCAAGTTCTCGACTGATCAATCAGCCAAATCCCTTGTTCAGCCGCTCATCATGTCAAGAGAAAATATCTGTCGCTACTGCCAACCAGGAACTGATCCCTCTGAGTTATCTACACAAGGTGTGGACCGTTATGCCCGTGTGGACCAGGAACATTGGTCCTTAATGGAATCAAACCTGCCAGCACTGTTACCGGACCGATATCATGACAATGCTCTTATCGAAGGATCGTTACAATAGTATTTCGATTTGCGTAGTTCCAGACATTCAAAGTATATCCTTTGTTAATCCAATATCCTTCGATGATCCCCATTCAGAACCTATCACCGAAGTATTCCAGCTTCTACCGGCCGACAACCATCCATCAAACACTGAAACCTCTTACTCGAATTGCACTCAAATACTGATAACAACTAAATGGCAAAGCGAGGTCAAGTAATGACACAAACAGCAATACCCCAGTCCATAACTCCCTCTCCCACGTTCCTCAAGGAAGTGGAAGCCAAGAGCAAACAAACGGTATCGGCATGTTTCCAATGTGAGAAGTGCACCAATGGTTGCCCTGTCACATTTGCCATGGACATCGTTCCTCACAAGGTAATCCGGATGATTAACCTAGGCCTCAAGGACCAAGTACTCGCAAGCGACACCATTTGGATATGCGCCTCCTGTGAAACATGTACATCCCGATGCCCTAACGATATCGATATAGCCCACGTTATGGACAGCCTTAGACAGCTTTGCCTGAGCAACGGTATTGAGGCATCACAGAAAAATGTACCACTACTACATGAAGCTTTTATGTCTACTATCCAGACCCATGGCAGAATATGGGAACTGGAAATGGAAACCCGCTATATGATGAAAACCAAAGAAGTGACATCCAAAGACATGAAGTTTGGCATGGACATGTTCAAACGGGGCAAACTCAAGTTTATGCCTAGTCGATGGGGAGCAGGAAGCAAGGTCAAACAGATATTCAATCAATCTAAAGGGAGGGGATGATGGAGGTTTCGTATTACCCTGGATGTTCCCTAGAGGGCACAGCTATAGAATATGGGGAGTCTACCCAGGCGATTTGCAGGGCATTGGGAGTCCATCTCAAGGAATTGCCGGATTGGAGTTGCTGTGGGGCTTCCTCAGCCCATGTAACCAGCGACTACCTATCTGTCGCCCTGCCAGCAAAGGATCTGGAACAAGCAGAGAAGATTGGCCTGGACCTGATCATTCCCTGTGCCGCATGCTATCAACGTGTGAAGGTGGCAGAGAAGGAGCTCCAGAGTGATCACAGGCCTGAGGGAATCACCTTTAGTCCAAAGGGCAATATTCACATTATGCACCTGGCAGATTTTATATGGGATTGCGTAGGAGAGAAGCAGATTGTCTCAAGGATGAAGAAGAAACTAGAAGGGCTTAGCCCAGTTTGCTACTACGGTTGTCTCACCAGCAGACCGCCTAAAATAACCGACGCAAAGAACCCAGATAATCCACAATCCATGGATGAAATAATGCTAGCATTAGGTGCAGACGTGAGAAACTGGTCATACAAGACGGATTGCTGCGGAGGTAGTCTTCAGTTCACTCGCCTCGATGTAGCAAAAAGGTTAATGCAAAAGCTATTCGATATGGCGATAGAAGCAGGAGCAAACTGCATCGTTGTTGGATGCCCTATGTGTCATGGTAACCTCGACTGGAGACAGAAGGAAATTGCAGAGGATTCAGGCAACCAATACGACCTGCCAATCTACTATTTCACCGAGTTGATGGGCCTAGCCTACGGGGAAATCGATACCATGAAATGGCTTGGCAAGCATATGGTGGAATCGAAAGCCCTGCTCCAGAGTAAGGGATTACTTTAGATAGGTACTATTCCACGCATACGTAAAACAATCAGTCTCCGATAAGGGGGGAGATTTATGAGCAAGCAACACAGTAAAGAAAGTGGAAACGGTTCAAAGCAGGGCAATGTAGGAGCAGTGATGGTCGTTGGGGCCGGAATCTGTGGAATGCAGGCTTCCCTGGATCTAGCCAACTCTGGCTACAAGGTCTACCTTGTGGACAAGACTTCTTCAATAGGCGGGAGAATGAGCCAGTTGGATAAGACATTCCCCACCAATGATTGTTCTATGTGCATAATCTCTCCCAAACTGATCGAGGTTGGTAAGCACCTGAACATTGATATCATCACCGACGCTGAGGTCCAGTCTGTGGAAGGCAGCGAGGGAGATTTCCAGGTCAAAATACACCAGAAATCCCGTTTTATCGATCTAGATAAATGCAATGCCTGCGGCGACTGTGTAGATGTGTGTCCGGTGAGTGTTCCAAGTGAATTCGAAGAGTTATTAGGACAGCGCAAGGCAACATTCCGACGCTATCCTCAAGCCATACCCGGGGCAATGCTCATCGATAAGAAAGGCACCTCACCATGCAAAATAACATGTCCTGCACACATCAGTGTGCAAGGTTACGTCGCCCTTACCGCACAGGGGAAATACAAGGAAGCCTTAGACCTGATTCGTGAAGAAAACCCCTTCCCTGCGGTATGTGGAAGGGTCTGTACCCATCCCTGTGAAAGTGAGTGCACTCGAAAGAACTTGGACGAACCGATCTCCATATGCCATCTGAAGCGATTCATCGCCGACGAAATCCTGGGAACAGACAAGGATAGCAAACCAGAGGCACTTGCAAGCAAAAACAAGAAGGTGGCAATAGTCGGCGCCGGGCCAGCAGGGCTTACTGCTGCCTACTACCTAGCACTATGGGGATATCAACCTACCGTATTCGAGAAGCTCCCGGTCGTAGGTGGTATGATGGCAGTAGGAATACCTTCCTACCGATTGCCCAGCAACATCCTCAAGGCAGAAATAGATTTCATCCAATCTATTGGAGTAGAAATCAAGACCAATACCCCTATTGGTGAATCCATCACCCTCGATCAACTAGCAAGTCAGGGATACAAGGCCACCTTCATAGCATCAGGAGCACATAGAAATAATACGATGGGTGTCGATGGAGAAGACTTACAGGGAGTACTCCCCGGTGTTGATGTGCTAAGGAAGATCCGGTTAGGAGAATCTGTACCAATCGGACAAAAGGTTGCTGTTGTAGGTGGCGGCAACGTAGCTATAGATGCGGCAAGAACAGCCTTGCGGCAAGGGGCAAAAGAGGTTTTCATCTTGTATCGACGTTCTCGCCAGGAAATGCCGGCAAACGAGGAGGAAATCGAGGAGGCAGAGGAGGAGGGAATCAAGATACACTATCTGGTTGCTCCCGTTGCAATCGAGGGAAAGAACGGGAAGGTCAATTCGGTTAAATGCATCAAGATGGAACTCAGCGATCCAGATGAGAGCGGACGCAGAAAACCAGTTCCTATTAAGGGATCTGAGTATAAAATCGATGCCGATACAGTAATACCCGCCATTGGACAATCACCAGACCTGTCCTTCCTCGGACAAGGTGATGGTATTGAAGCCAGTAAGAGAGAAACAATCGTAGTAGATTCCCTTACCTTGGAGACGAATAAACAGGGAGTGTTCGCCGGTGGCGACGTTGTCTTAGGACCGGCTACCGTCATAGAAGCAATTGCCGCAGGCAAAGAGGCAGCCATATCCATAGACAGGTATGTCAAAGGAGAGGACCTGAAGTCCGGAAGAGAGAAACGCTTCGAGGCTGTCGATGTTGACCTAGAAGGTCTGAGACGAAAACCACGACAGAGAGCACCTCGTATTTCACCCGAACAGAGAAAAACCAATTATGAAGAGGTTCAACAGAAGCTGACAGAACAGCAAGCCAAGGAAGAAGCGGAAAGATGCCTGAGCTGTGCAGGATGCAGCGAATGCTATCAATGTGTGATAGCCTGTGGAGCCAAAGCCATTGATCACTCTATGCAACCCAGAGACATGGAACTCAACGTAGGATCCGTAATCCTGGCCCCAGGAATAGATAAATTCGATGCGGAGATAAGAGGGGAATACGGCTTTGGCAGAATGCCCAATGTAGTAACTAGCGTCCAGTTTGAGAGGATTCTATCCGCCTCAGGTCCCTATCAAGGCAAAGTACTAAGACCATCAGACGGTCAGCATCCCGTAAAGGTGGCATGGATCCAATGCGTTGGTTCCCGAGATTCTACATGCGGGCAGGATTATTGCTCATCAGTTTGCTGTATGTATGCGACCAAAGAAGCTATCATCGCCAAGGAACATGATAGCAGGATCGAACCTACCATCTTCTATAACGATATGAGGGCATTCGGTAAAGGATTTGAACGCTACTTCGAATCCGCTAAAGACCACTTCGGTATTAAGTATGTTAAGGGTCTACCCTCTGGTGTAAAGGAACTACAACAGACCAAGAACCTACGTCTGGAATACTCGGGAGAAGATGGGGAAAAGATAGAGGAAGACTTCGATATGGTGGTCCTTTCGGTAGGAATGATCCCCACTCCGGGCACGAAGGAACTGGCAGAAAGGCTGGGTGTAGAACTGAACAGATTTGGATTCTGCCAGAATCCAGAGGAATTCAAACCGAATGTAACCTCTCGTAAGGGTATCTACGTCGCAGGGGCATTTGATGCACCAATGGATATTCCTGAGTCCGTAATGAGTTCTAGTAGTGCAGCATTCCTTGCATCTAGGAACCTGACAGATGTACGAGGCACCATGATCACCGAGAAGGAATACCCTCCAGAAATTCCATTAGACGGGCAAGAACCGCGGGTGGGAGTGTTCATATGTCGCTGTGGTACTAATATCGCACGAGTGGTAGATATTGCCAGTGTATTAGATTATGCCAAGGAACTACCTAATGTCATCCTTGCACAAGAAAATCTATATACCTGTTCAACAGATACGCAACAGAAGATGATCGAGGCAATTAAGGAGCATGGACTGAATCGGGTTGTGGTTGCCTCATGTACCCCACGCACACACGAACCACTCTTCCAAGATACCTGCAGAGAAGCAGGATTGAATAAATACCTGTTTGAAATGGCTAATATACGAGACCAGTGTTCCTGGGTCCATTCACTCCATATGCCAGAGGCAACCGACAAAGCCAAGGATCTAATACGTATGGCGGTGGCAAGAGCTACAACACTTGAACCATTGCACCAGATGCCAGTGGATATCAAGCGTACTGCGCTGGTTATTGGAGGAGGCCTAGCAGGGATGACATCAGCGCTTGGCTTCGCCGACCAGGGATTCGAATGCGTTCTGGTTGAAAAGGCAAAAGAGTTGGGAGGCAATCTCAAGAATGTTCCTTATACATTGGATGGTTCTGATCCCCAGTCATTATTGGCATCTTTACTGGATCGAGTGAAGCAAGAGCCAAAGATCGCCGTATACACGGAAGCAGAGGTTGTGAACTTCTCTGGCTTCGTAGGAAACTACGTAACCACAATCCAAACATCTGATGGAAACAGAGAGAATATAGAGCATGGTATCGTTGTAGTAGCTACAGGGGGTATGGAGTACAAGCCACAGGAATACCTTTATGGAGAATCCGATGCAGTAGTAACACAGCGAGATTTCGAGAATCAACTAGTCGAAGGTAAAGTCGATCCGAGCAATCTCAACTCCGTGGTCATGATCCAATGTGTAGGATCAAGAGAGGCCGATCATATGTACTGTAGCAGAGTGTGCTGCAACCAGGCAGTAAAGAATGCTCTGAAGATTAAAGAGTCCAATCCCAATGCGCAAGTATATATTCTCTATAGAGATATGCGTACGTATGGTTTAAATGAACTTAAGTACCGCGAAGCTAGGGACAAAGGCGTGATATTCATCCGCTACGAAGTAGAAAAGAAACCCGAGGTAACTCAAAATGGCGGCAAGCTAAGCGTAAATGTATTTGATTCGATCCTCGGGGCTGACATACTACTCGAACCAGATATGCTGATTCTGAGCGCAGCTACACGACCACAATCCGATGCCCACGAATTTGCCAGCAAATTGAAGTTGCCCTTAACTCAAGATGGTTTCTTTATGGAAGCACACATGAAGCTGAGGCCCTTGGATTTCACGAACGAAGGAATGTACCTATGCGGTCTAGCGCATGGACCAAAGCTGATATCCGAGACAATGTCACAAGCCCAAGGAGCAGTCTCGCGTGCACTCACAATACTATCCCAACCCCACCTGATGGCAGGAGGGGTTGTCTCTGTGGTGGAACAAGACAGATGTGTGGGTTGCTTAACATGTGTTAGATCATGCCCATTTAGTGTACCAAAGGTTAATGCAACTGGAGTGGCAGAGATTGAACCTGCAGCATGTCAAGGTTGTGGCATCTGCGCTAGCGTATGTCCTCGCAAAGCCATACAACTGCAGCATTACAAAGATGCCCAGGTGATGGCAAAGACCTCTGTACTAGTGGCCTAGGCAATGAAAGGAGACAAGTATGGGAGAAGATTTCGAGCCGAAGGTAGTAGCCTTCTGTTGCCATTACTGTGCCTATTCCGCTGCTGACCTGGCGGGCTCAATGCGTCTCGAGTATTCGCCAAACGTCCGGGTGGTAAAACTCATGTGCACAGGAAAGGCAGATACCCTGCACCTTCTGAAGGCGTTTGAAGATGGGGCGGATGCCGCTTTCGTTGCTGGCTGAGAGGAAGGAGATTGTCATTTCCTGGAGGGAAATCTGAGGGCCAAGCGAAGAGTGAACCATGCCAAAAAACTACTAGAGGAGATTGGCATAGAGGGTGATCGAGTGGAGATGTTCAACATCGGCGCTTCTGAGGCTCCCAAGTTCGCTGAGGCATGTAACGAAATGACCGAACGGGCAAAAAAACTGGGGCCCAATCCCATTAAGAAAAGGGGTGGATAAAATGATTGTCGCACAACGCAAACCCTTTGAAGAAATAGTGCAGAATCTTCAAGGCTTCAATAGCGTTTTCATATTGGGCTGCGGCACTTGTGTGGCTGTATGTATGGCTGGTGGGGAAAAGGAAGTAGGAATTCTAGCTTCACAATTAAGGATGGCCTTTAAGAAAGCAGGCCAAGAGGTAGAAATCGGTGAGGCAACCATTACGCGTCAGTGTGACCGTGAATACATTGAGACCATCAGAGAGCAAGCTGCAAAATACGATGTCATTCTCTCTATGGCTTGTGGTATCGGAGTCCAATATGTAGGTGAGATACTAGAACCACAGATTGTTACTCCAGCACTCAACACCAGATTCCTGGGAGCCAACGAAGCTGAGGGCGAGTGGGGTGAACGCTGTCGTGCTTGTGGAAATTGTATTCTGGCTGAAACTGGTGGTATCTGCCCTATGACAATATGCGCCAAGAGCCTAGTCAACGGCCCATGTGGTGGCACCAATGACGGGAAATGCGAAGTGAGCAAGGAAAAAGATTGTGCCTGGACCATCATTTACAATCGTCTGGAGAAGCAAGGCAAGCTGGATAACATCCGCAAGATCTTCCCTCCTAAAAAGTACAGCGCCCAGTCACATCCTGCACGCCAAGTGAATGAGGCCTATCAAAAGGCGGAGATGGGAGGAGAATAGAGCAAATGGCTAAACAGTCCTTCAAAGAAGCACTGGATTCCGGCAAATTCGTAGTCACGGCTGAGGTGGGTCCTCCCAAAGGCACTAACATCGAGGAGATGCTCCACAATATCGACCTCCTGAAAGACAAGGTAGATGGGATAAATACTACTGATAACCAAAGCTCGGTAATGCGTATATCCTCTCTGGCAATCTGTCAAATCACCAAAGAGAAGGGCGGTGAACCCATTTTGCAGATGACCTGCCGAGATCGCAATCGAATGGCACAGGAATCGGATATATTGGGAGCACATGTTCTGGGAATCAACAACATCCTTTGTCTCACAGGAGATTATGTGAGCGTTGGTGATCACCAAGATGCCAAACCGGTGTTCGACCTGGACTCTGTTCAATTGATACAAACCGTGCATATGATGGAAGAGGGTAAGGACATCGCAGGGAATGAGATGAACGGACCAGTCAAGTTCTGCGTCGGTGCAATAGTAACACCAGAGGCAAACCCTCTGGAACCTCAGCTGTTGAAGTTCGAAAAGAAGGTTAAAGCAGGTATTGATTTCGTACAAACCCAGGCTATCTATGATATGGACAACTACAAGAAGTTCATGCAGTACTGTCGTCAGGTCACAGATGCAAAGATCTTGGCAGGGATCGTATTGCTGACTGGTGCCGGTATGGCCAAATATATGAATGCCAACGTGCCTGGTATTTTTGTGCCTGATGTTCTCATCGACGAATTGAAAGCAGCTCCCAAAGGACAGGCTTTACAGACTGGTATTCAAATAGCCGGTAGGATGATCAAACAACTCAAAGATGAGAAGATCTGCGATGGCGTACATGTTATGGCTATCGGTAAAGAGGATAAGGTTGTCGACATATTAGCCGCTGCAGGGATGTAATCCCAAGAGACACTCATCGATAGCAGACCAATTATCTTGGTCAAGCAGCATCTCGATTGTCATCTTTGACTATTGTGTGATAGCCTATTGTGAAGGGGCAGATGTGCGGAGGGACTGATTGATCGCCGCTTTATTGGTTTATCATATCATCCCCTAGCACTTTTAAAGTTACCAAAAGACGCATCGGTTCGAATTCGTTGAAGTATAAATCATAGGTCATAGCCCTTCGAGACTGCCCAATCAATAGTATTGCATTCGCAATTCTGAATTAGGAGGAAGAAATGGCAGAGCTAAGAGAAGTCGTTGCCGTAGATGCGGTTCGAATTCCCACAGGAAAGGCAGGATGGGGAGGATTCAAGAAAGGTGCGCTTTCCGATATCTCTTCCCAAGTATTGATTGTCACAGCTATCGAAGCACTAGTGGAGAGAGTAAAAAAGAATGCACCAAATTTCGATCCCATTGAAATCGAGGATGTAGCAGTGGGATGCTGTAGCCAGATCGGGGAGCAATCAGGCAATCTAGGCAAGATGGCAGCCATTGGAGCAGGATTACCTGACGATGTAGCTGGATGGACAGTTGATAGGTACTGTAATTCAGGATTGCAAGCAATCACTGCTCAATGCCATGCGATTATGTGTGGTCATGCAGACGTTATGATTGCCGGCGGAGTGGAGAGCATGTCCCGCTACGCAATGGGTTCAACCATGGATGCAGCAGCGAGAGCAGGACTACCTTGCGAATTCCATCCTAAAGTGATGGAACGAGGAATGGTTATAATGGGAGTCTCTGCGGAGATGGTTGCCGAGAAGTATAAACTCACCAGGGAAGATATGGATTGGTTTGGTATTCGCAGCCATCAAAGAGCAATCACAGCCCAACGTGATGAGGAAGCATATAAGAAACGTGTGATTCCCATCAACATAGCAAAGCCAGGTGAAGAACCCACATGGTTTGAGAAGGATGAATCTCCCAGGGCTCAATGCCTTGACGATCCCGAAGCAGCTTATGCTAATGTCCAGAAGCTCGAGCCAAGATTCAAAGCTGTGGCCGATGGAGGGAAGGTTACCGCAGCAAATTCCTCTGGTATCGTAGATGGGGCAGCAGCAGTCATGCTGATGGAGCGCAATAAGGCAGAAAAGCTTGGATTGAAACCCATGGTGCGGATTGCTGCAACCGCAGTTGCAAGCTCTGATCCTATCTATATGTTACTGGGTCCCGTCCCTGCAATGCAGAAGATATTCAAACGCAGTGGATTAACCATGGACGATATGGGCGTATTTGAAGCCAACGAAGCCTTTGCCTCACCGGTGATGGCCTTTTGCGTAGAGCAGGGAATGGCCTTTGATGATCCTAGAATCAATCCTACTGGTGGAGCGATCGCAATGGGACACCCGGTAGGATGCAGCGGTGCGCTCTATTTCTGCGAAATGGCACATCATATGGTCAATAAGAACATACGGTACGGACTACAAACCCTCTGCGGTGGCGGTGGTGTGGCAAATGCAGTAATAGTGGAAAAGATTTAGACAACCACACATACCTGTAATCCAAACTAGCACTAGCAACAGGAGGATGTTGTGTTCATCCTCCTGTTGTGCTTATAGCATTTTAGCCTATAGCTTCATTGCTCTAGCTAACCATTTCCATTCTACATATAGTACAATATCAGTTGCGTTCCTCATTCACAGATCGTAAAAGGCTTTCACCATCATTTGCACTTCAATCCCAATTGTTTACAATAGGACCACACTACAATGGCACGCCTAAGTCCAGTGGCATAACACTTATTCTATTTGAACACGATTCAGATCATTAGTCGACTACACGTCGTAAGGAGATGAACCCCATGGTAACCACAAAGAAGATCGTATTTCAGACTAGGGGAAATTGCGATATCATCGATATCACCCAACAAGTTGCCAAGGAGATTGGGGAATCTCACGTCAGGGAAGGCGCCGTGACCTTATTTGCCGTCGGCTCCACCGGCGGAATATCCACCATTGAGAACGAAGGGGGTTTGTTACAGGATTTTAAAGATGTATGGGAACGAATTGCCCCAAGGAATATGAGTTATCTTCATGATCAAGCCTGGGCAGATGGCAATGGTCATTCACACGTTCGAGCATCCATCGTCGGTCCATCACTTACAATTCCTTTCGTGAATGGTTCAATGCTCTTAGGGACATGGCAACAGATTATCTTTATCGACTTCGATAACCGCTCCCGTCGTAGAGAGGTAGTGGTACAGGTAATGGGTGATTAGTATGATAGACGTCCAAGCAGAGATCGGATGGATCTGTCCTACGCATGCTAACAGCGTAGTATATGATTCAACATGTTGCTGACGAGGAATAAAGGCTGTAAAATAGGGAAAGCATCAGCAATTTCCAATTTGATCCACTGCAACAGAATTTAGACTATTTCCTGTGAAGGAATCATGGGGAATTAAGAGCGGAAGTAGTTCAGCGGTAGAACGCCTCCTTGCCAAGGAGGAGGTCGCGAGTTCGAATCTCGTCTTCCGCTCCAGTTGAGATATCCCATCCCTGAGATTTATCTAGTGTTCAGTTAATCATGCCGAAGTGGCGGAATTGGCAGACGCGTCAGTCTCAAAAACTGATGGGGGGCGACTCCCGTGCCGGTTCGAACCCGGCCTTCGGCACCAGGGCATGAGAAAGCAATATTGCCGGGTAGTGTAGCGGTAGCACAACGGCCTTTGGAGCCGTACGCCCAGGTTCGAATCCTGGCCCGGCAGCCATCATGAGTCTGTTCACCCATTTGTTTAATGATCTTATACTCGGTATTGATTCCACTGAATCGATCACAAAATCTCATTATTTCTGCATCATCCCTTATGCATAGCTACTTGACACCAGTCATACCAACTCTGTACTACTTCAACACACCCTAAGTATGTTTAGATTAATATAAACATGTTACAAAACCATGTATTAGTCAGAATCAAGGAGAGCCAGAATGAGGCTAGTGACCTTTGAGATACCCACCGCAATTGGGTCTATACAACGCATAGGAATGATTAGCAACGATCGAATCATCGACCTCAATATGGGTTATCAACTCTATCTCACTGAAACTAGAAATAGTCAAAGGGTCCAGGAAATGGCTAATACCATTTTACCCACCAATATGCTTGATTTCCTTCGTGGTGGCAATGAAAGCAAAGAAGCTGCCCGAATCACAGCTGAGTATGTTAATGCTACGTCTGGTAAAGATTACACAACAGGGCCATGTGGAAGGAGAGTGATATATAACAGTACCGAAATCCATCTCAAGTCACCAGTACTGCGACCAAACTCCCTTAGAGATTACCTGTCTTTCGAAGACCACGCTAGTTTCGGTGGACAGAGACAGCTTCCCCAAGCATGGTATGAAATGCCGATATGCTATAAAGGCAATGTCGATACCATAATCGGGCCAGAAGACACAATACCTTGGCCCAGCTTCTGCGATCTTCTGGACTATGAGTTAGAGTATGGTATTTTCATCTCCAAGATCGGGTCGAATATACCTAGAGAAAAAGCTAATGAGTACATAGCTGGATACACGATATTCAATGATATCAGTGCACGCGATATCCAAATGCAGGAGATGACATGTGGACTCGGCCCTGTAAAGGGAAAGGACACTTGCAGCATCCTAGGTCCATGCTTGGTGACACCAGATGAAGTCAATACCCAAGACATGCGAATGATAGCAAGGATTAATGGAGAAGTGTGGTCGGATAACAACAGCGGTACTAGCTATTGGACTTGGCCAGAAATTATCGAGTTCGCCTCAATGGATGAAATCCTATACCCAGGTGATTTCCTAGGATCGGGAACAGTTGGTAAAGGATGTGGATTAGAACTGGGCAAGTGGATTCAACCTGGAGATGTTATTGAACTGGAAGTTGAAGGTATCGGCACTCTTCGCAATAAAGTCGGGATCAAACCAACAGTTAAGCGTATCTTTTCACGATAACTTTAGTTCAGCACAGATGCCTAGCCCAAGAAGCTAGTTATTCAACTCAGGAATTATATTACCTCTAGAGAAAGGTAATACTGCTAGCCAAGGACTAGGCATCGATAAAGAATCTATTCGAAACCACACCAGGTAACAATCTTATCTACTGGTTCACGTGTACTCTCCAATCGATTTGCGGGGAAATCCCAGTCGGGATAGCCAATAGCCATACAAACTACTAAACGTTTGGAATCTGGTATTCCCGTGAATTTCCTGACAACATCCGGATACATGATGCCTTGATCTTCTATGCATGTACCAAGACCATGCTCCAATGCAACAAGACAAATCGTTTGTGAAATGGATCCTATATCAAACTCACTAAAACCCTCCCCTAACGATCTGTCAACCGCAATAATGATCGCCGCTGGCGCATCAAAGAAACGAAACCCTCTCATCATCCACTCCCCCCTCTTTTCCCTATCTTCCCTTGCTATCCCCATTAGGCCAAAGATCTGCTTGGCAAGATCAACCTGTCTATCCCTATATACACCTTGAAACAGTTTACCGGTGACATCGGGATTGGGTAATACACCTGAGTTCATATTCTCGATAGTCTGCTTCTTTATGTTCTCGATTACATCACCAGAGATCACCGTAATCTCCCACGGTTGAGTATTCATAGCAGAAGGTGCACGTCTAGAAACATCTATAACTTTCCAGATGACATCCTTAGGAACAGGGGTAGGTTTGTATCCCCTTATACTTTTGCGCTTTCCAATTGCCTCTACAAGCTCCACGAATCCAACTCCTTCCCGTTTTATAGCTATCTTGAATGATCTATTATCTCTACTATTCCTAATGAGTTACAGTATATGATTCCGCCATCACATATTGTGACCAGATCACACATACTAGCCTTTTGACATCTAGATATAAATGGTAAAAATCTGAAGATACTTCTTCCTCAAACAGTTCATGATGACTATCATACGTAAAACTTCTTGTACCACGTAGTAGTATTATATGTCAATCACAGATCCCAGCAAGGTAGCTACCATAGAGAACACTCATATCATGATATCAGAGTTGAATACGCTCTCAACTCACTGATAGAATGCCCATTACTAGAGCTTCTTAAGAAGGGAGGCTTCATGTCTTCTGGGGATAAATATTCGTTTCTAGACCAACCGGAGATTCTTCAGTTTGTTTTCTACCCAAGGAGAGATTACGCTCCAGGGCCTACAAACTCCAGCGACCATCTTATCCACGTCGACACAGATATCGATA
>JAXHVC010000061.1:0-5074 GCA_034189315.1 Chloroflexota bacterium
TCATTTGGCTTACACCCCATTCAATTGTATCACACTCCTAATGCAATCATGAACAAACCACCGAAGGTCCCCAGAGTGAAGCCGTTAGAACAACAAATCAGAAGAGATTGTGGGATACGTCATTCTTACATGAACAGATAGTGTAAACAACACAGGTGGATGTGTTGTTTACACTCTATTCAATAAGGCGTTTAAAACAAAACTACTACTGGGGGAAAACGATGGTTATCAGACCAGCAAACATCGCAGAGAACTCGACTTTACTCACACTAGCAGCGTATCAACACCCTGCATTATATTCTTTGACCGACTCTAGTATCTTCCGATAAATCCCTTAGTATTCCAGCTCCCTCAAGGAAAGAGGTCACGCGAAGGCAATTTCTCCTTACTCTATTCTATTCCTTCAGGAAAAGGTGGATTCTAGGAAATCATGCAATTGACCTTAAACTTGCATCCGGCACTTCTAGCCCATGCACTGTATTAGAGGCTAACTCCATCCCAAGCCTAGACTAGTTCATATTTACAACACTAACATGAGGACACAATTACTACCATACGTCATAGAAACAATCACCTACGAACTGTTGATAACTGTAATCCTTTGAACACTATCTCAAAGCTGATCTAGACACACTTGACACCAATCCAGACTAGGTATCAGAGCCGAGATAAACGTTGAGGCCCTATAATACAACGGTAGTCAATGCCTCTTTTCCCAACTGCGGTTCATCCAGTCTATTCAACGTACACCACTGAGGTAGTAATTATGTTTATGGTTTTTCAACATATGATAAATACTGATCGACCGCAGATGTTAATCTTTCTGGCTCAAAAGGCTTCATGATATAATCAATAACATACTCCTCTAGTCCTTCCATCTTCTTGTCCGGAACATCCTTAGCTGTGATCATTGATATAACGTTTCCTTCCATCAATCCCCTAGACAGAATTTCTCTTATGGTATCCCATCCATCCATCTCGGGCATCATTATATCCATAAGAATCACACCTCTGAATCCCGCTTCCAATTGGTCAAGACACGAATATCCATTCTCCGCCTTGATCACATTAACATCCGCATACTCAAGAATGGTCTCCACTGTGAACAGAATGGATGGATCATCATCCACCACCATGATTACCCTCTTATCTCCTTGTTGCTCCATAACTATATAAGCCCTCCTTGCTATTTGAGTAGATCACTATAGAAGATTTCCCATCAGCCCATACTCACGAGGCGCGGCTACATTTGGGGCTGAGCTTTTACACCTAAGAGTGGCTATAGAAACGTAACTCCATAAACACTAATTCTGGTTCCTACCCACAGGAATGGTGAAACACATTGTGGTACCTCTCCCCCGCCCAAGGCTATCAGCCCATATCCTCCCTCCATGTTTTTCAACAATGCGTTTGCAGATAGAAAGGCCAAGTCCAGACGAATTCAGATCATGTCTGGATGGATCCGCTTTATAGAACTCATCAAACACCATGCTTGCTTGTTCCGATGTCATACCGATACCGGTATCAGTTATCGAGATTGCCACAACTTCGCTGTTTTTTTCCGCTTCAAAGGTCACCGTCCCCCCGTGGGGAGTAAACTTGATTGCATTGGTTAAGAGATTATCCAAAACCTCGCGAAGTCTGATACGGTCCGCCTTCACCACAGTCCCTTGATTTATGTTATTACACGCCTTGATCGTCTTTTCATCAAGCCCTACCCCCCTACTCACCAGAACGCGTGCAACTTCCTCTGTAAGGTCTACATCATCCATACAAAGGACAAGATCGGGCGAATTGAGTTTGGCATGTTGAAGGGTCTTGCTAACAAGGTCTCTGATAAAAGTCACGTTGCTTATAGCCACCCTCAACATCTCCTTTGATTTCTCGTCTTTTTCCCTCTCCTCTACCAAGGGAAGCAATCCTATCAGTGGTGTTAGTGGGGTCTTAAGGTCGTGTCCTAGTTTACTCACAAATTCATCCCTCTGCTTTAGAAGATCATCGATCTCTGAAGTTCGCTCCTTCACTCTCTCTTCCAATCTATCTGCCAAAGAACTCAACTGATCCCAAGCAACCCTTAACTCAGTATTCCTTTTTCTTAACTGACGTTCGCTCTGTTTGCGTGCTTCTTCTGCAAGCTTTCGCTCTGTGATGTCCTTAATCACCATCACCGTTCCAGCCGCTTCACCATTACTCTCTTTTATGATACTAAGGGATACATCTACATCAATGATGTCCCCGGAGCCATTCATCATTTTTGTCTCAAGTTGGACCTGCTCACCCTCACTCCTCATATGGAGAATCCGCATTCGATTCCACTCTTTCACAGGGTATAGGATTTTGACATGTTGTTTATTCAGATCACTATTGGTCATTCCTAACAGAACCTCAGCAGATTTATTCCAAGATAGAATGTTCTCATTCCTATCTGTTACGATGATGCCAACTGCAGAATTATCAAAGATCGTACGATACCTCTCCTCCGCCAATTGGAGTTGTTGTCCTGCACGCCTACGTTCAGTAACATCACGCAAATTGACGACAATACACTGCATAGCAGGATGATTAACGAGATTAGTACTAACAAGCTCAAAGGTATGCCATGAAGCATCTCGATGGAGGAGCTGAACTTCTGAATGCAAAGATTCGCCCACAAATCCCAACATATAGTTCAATTGACCACCACCCTTGATGAGATCATCAGGATGAAGAAAGTCAATGAAGTTCTTTCCTACATACTCCTCCATGGTCCGTGCAGTAAACCACTCCATCGAAGGATTTACATAACGAATAGAACCATCTGGATTCAGTATTACAATAGCCTCTAAGGAATGCTCAATAAGCGCACGATAGTACTCTTCGTTACGCTTCAACAGTTCCTCACACTCCTTGCGTTCGCTTATATTCCTCGACACACCGAGTATGCCACATGGTGTTCCTTCTTCATCACGGAGGAATACCACACTTGTCTCCACCCATATTTTCGACCCATCCCGGCAATATTCTTCCAATTCCATCTTGACCCATTTGCATGGTGCCAATCGCCCAGCGTTTTCATTTGCAAGCTCATCTGCCAAAGCCCGTTTAGCATTAAGAAGTGAATCAGGCGTCAATACTCTATCAAGAGAATGCCCCATAGCCTCTTCAACCGTATATCCTCGAAGTGCTGTTACAGATGGGCTTATATACGTATAGCACAGATCGAGGCCCATGGTCCAAATGACGTCGCTTACATTGTTCGCAAGTAGGCGATAACGTGCTTCACTCTCCCTTAACGCATCATCTGCCTTCTTTATATCAGTGAGGTCATCAAGAACTCCAAGGATATCATTATCAGTTCCTTGTAACTGAGCGGAGAATCTGACCCAAATAGGAGAGTCATCTCTCTTGAGTATGCAAGCTTCGTATCCTTGCACTTCACCCATATTTCTTAGTACATCAAGCACATGTTCTCGTGTCTCATGATCAACATAGTGCTTGGATATATTGTATTGGGCAATGCATTCATCTGGATTATGATAACCAAGTATCTCTGCCATACGGCAATTACACTCCAGCAATCTACCATCACTGGCAGCAATCCGGAACAGACCTATTTGAGCATTGTTAAATATAGCTCTATATTTTTCCCCGTTATCCCATATTTTGCGTTCCATGGACTTACGCTCAGTAATATCACGCCCCACACCCAGTATTCCTACCATCTTTCCATCTATAACCTGTGGCCGTCCTGATAGTTCCACAGTTATGTAGTCGCCAGATTTTGTAAGGACCCTCATCTCCCTTATTCGAACCTCTTGTCCACTCCAAACAGCATTTAGGGGTTCTGTTAACGAAGATAGTTCGTCCGGATGAACAAGTCCATAGAATAACTGACCAAGCCACTCGTCTGATGACCAACCGGTGATGTTCTCAAATGCAGGGCTTATCGACGTTAACGCACCATCCAAATTGATGGTGAATATAATATCTCCAACGTTCTCCACTAGGGCTCTATAACGCGACTCTGATATATATATATCCCGATTGAAATGCTCTCGATGAATGGCGCATAATAGCTTATAGGACAGAATACTTCCGTCTAACTTGTCCTTAACAAGACACTCCTGCGCGCCACGCCTAAGCGCTTCTAGGGCAAGGCCGTGCCCATCTGCACCAAAGAGAACAACAAGTGGCACTTGTGGAGCATGTATACGTATTTCAGTAATAGCGTCTAACTCACAGTCGCCCAGCTCCATTAAGTCCAGCAGAATTACATCAGTATTCTCTAGTTCAGAAGCCTTCCATCCCATAGATAAGGCCTTGGGTTCATCAAACCTATATTCAATACCATGGTGATTCTTAAGCATATCTATCACGGATGGTGCATTATCCAAACCATCCATAATCTGCAGAACTTTGACGATATTACCATTCATTCACATTACTCCTCACACAAAGACAATCCAAGTACCACTCCTAGAAAGTGAGATTTAGGAGAGGCAGTATTAACCTTCCTCGGATATGGCAAAAGTGCCCAATGTAATAGAGCTCATATAATCCTCCAATCACTGGCGCATCGCCTCACAAGATATACGGACACAGACTTAGCATTCCAGACGAATATGTGTTGTGCCGCCAGAAACAGAGAGCCCTTATCGGCAATTCCAGAGACTACATGGAATCCCCCATACGCCGAGCGTTCCTGATTGGTTAGTGAGAGGAAATGTCCGCAGCTGTCCTCGCTCAACATTTATTAATGTATATATTACATGCGTTATGATAAGTCAAGTCACCGTCTATATTATCTACCAGATTTTTTCTACCATCTACTCCTGCCTACTACACAAAGATACTCGATGAATTCAATGCAATCAAGATAATCAGACTGTGTCACAATACATTCTTTTCTGTCATTGCTGTAGATGTTAGATATTTCGGGGACGAAAATACTGTTTACCAGTGGTTACTGGGAAGGAGGCTTTTCGTCCATGAGGAACAACAGTCAAGATGATACTATCAAGCGAAACTATCTTCAGAAATACAGATTCCTGATTTGCGAGAACGGGACCCGTTAGGAATACGGGTTATTAGTGAA
>JAXHVC010000062.1:0-5017 GCA_034189315.1 Chloroflexota bacterium
TCACGTTATTGGCATACCAATCAGCTCGCTCATTTCCGGTGAGCTGTGCTTTGGCAGCAACTAGCTCAGCCTCGCGAAGTACCAGAAGAGAGCGAATTTGATGGACATTGCCCTCCCTCCAAATAATCGGGGCTACTTTCTTTGATTCCTGCACAAGATATGCTGATACCCCTGGTTTGTTATCACGCAAAGTGCTTTGCAGCTCTTCTGGTAACGATGAAAACCCTCGTACCAGGACCTTTCCATCCTCACCCAGAGTAAAATCAGCCCCCAGGGCACGGGCTCTCCTTACCAACTTCTCTACAATTCCTGCCATTTCATCGACTCCTTGAGACTAGAAAAACCTTAGCCTGTGACAGTTGTGACAGATGTGACAGTTCTGCGTACACGGAATATTTTTTAAAACCTGTTTTTAGGCATCTTTTTTGAGTTTTTTTATTTTGCCGTGTCTGTAAATCTGTCACATCTGTCACATCTGTCACACCTCTACCCTCACCCAGAGTCAAATCAGCCCCCAGGGCACGGGCTCTCCTTACCAACTTCTCTACAATTCCTGCCATCTCATCGACTCCTTGAGACTAGAAAAACCTTAGCCTGTGACAGTTGTGACAGATGTGACAGTTCTGCGTACACGGAATATTTTTTGAAACCTGTTTTTAGGCGTCTTTTTTGAGTTTTTTTATTTTGCCGTGTCTGTAAATCTGTCACATCTGTCACATCTGTCACACCTCTACCTTCACCCAGGGTAAAATCAGCCCTCAGGGCACGGGCTCTCCTTACCAACTTCTCTACAATTCCTGCCATCTCATCGACTCCTTGAGACTAGAAAAACCTTAGCCTGTGACAGTTGTGACAGATGTGACAGTTCTGCGTACACGGAATATTTTTTGAAACCTGTTTTTAGGCGTCTTTTTTGAGTTTTTTTATTTTGTCGTGTCTGTAAATCTGTCACATCTGTCACACCTCTACCTTCACCCAGGGTAAAATCAGCCCTCAGGGCGCAACCTCTCCTTACCAATTCCTCTACAATTCCTGCCATCTCATCGACTCCTGCGGATCTAGAAACCTCTCCTCTAGCAATCGCGACGGTTCCTCGCCCATAGAAAATCTTGAGGAACATAAGATTTCTGGCACCTTTTTTGAGATTTCCTTGCTCGACCGCGTCTGTAATTCTGTATCACTTCCACTATCGTCCTCCTGGCAATAGTAGCGGGATATTATCTCTCTCCAGGTCTTGAGATCTCGAACAACATAACCTCGTATTTGTTTCCGTATGCTCTCCCCTTTCTTCTCAACTGTTATTCGTCGTCTTTCTACCTCAAATCCAACTCCCACTAATGCCCGTGTAACAGCCTTTGCTGAGCTGTTTACCAGCCTGGCAACCATACCTGGTGTAACCGCTTGGATTTCTTTCTCCTCTTCCTCCGGCCACTCATCCCCTAACGCTATGGAAATCACCGTATTCACGACGATACCATCCCAGGAGAGTGACCTGTGTTTCCTGATTTCTTCCTGCCTCTCCTCCAGGTATCCACGGAACTTCCCTATTCCCTCAGGCCATATTTGGAATATTATCGATAGCGGCATCGCTAATTGCTTGAGACGAGGTTCTATCTCCAAGTCGTCGAAGTGCATCATTTTCGCGCCGTCCACATCGTCCCAATGACGTAAAACATACCCAGCAATCAGGTTCCTTAGCCGCTTGGTCTCCTTTTCGTAGGTATGAGGTAAGATTATCGGGATGCTCCGATCAGAGGTTTCATGTGGTGAGATGGAAATAAGCCGACCTTCCGTAGCATTGTCCCTGAAACATTCCCTCATCGCCATCACCTTCGGGTAGAAAGGATCAAAGAATTCCTGCTTCCCGGGATCCTGTTTATCCGAGAGTACATAGTACTTTCCTCTTTCTAATCCAAGGTTTAGATGTTTAATGAACTGTGAGGCTTTCTCTCCCTCCCAATCTGACTCATCAATAACTAGGGTGCCCCTCCATAGATCACCTTGTCTTGCTATACCTGAGAAAGAACTTGCACCCGAAGCGTATAGGGGATAGAAACACAGATCACCAATTACCTTCTGCATCCTAGATTTGCCTTTTCCTGTGTCAGCTTTGAACCGTAGGTAAGGTAACGTATTCAACTTCAGGTAAAACCATGTCATCAGGATGTAGTAAAGGCATATGTCACGCTGCGATTCCGGAAGATCGACATACGTGTCTATGTGCATTCTAATCTCTTCTATAAGTTCAACCTGAGTTAGATGCTTCAAGTAGACGAGGTTTTCATCCGGAAGTCCCACAAGGTGAATAGTCTTGCCATTCTTTCGGGGCAACGGCAAGGGCCGTATGATATTCCTAGATGTCACCACCTCGGTAACTAGACCAATCTCCCCACTGTCTTTCAAATAGGCAAAGGCATAATCCCCATTGGTTCTTGCTACTTCAAGATAGAGGGTGTCATCGTAGAAGAACGGTGCCATTACAACTCGTACTTCCTCTTCCTCTAGCTGTTCGAAAGGAATCGCCAAGGATTTCAGTTCATCAATCGTATGCCCCTGAACTAGATAGTCATCTACACCTGTCTTCTCACCATTGACACCATTAGGCAGTTGGACCATCAGGACCTTACCACCCTTCAACTTTAGATGCTCTCCTAATCGTCGAGCGGCCTTACCTACAAACAAGTTCGTTCCCATGTCTGAGTCAAAAGCTAGATATATTTCTCGTCCATCCCAAGCTACATAATCAAAGTCTGCAAGTATGGTCTTTCCACCCAGGGTATTTTTACCTTTCCAATTCCATACACCGCTTACATCAATTGCACATTGTCCTGCCGAAGCCAGAGCATCCGCTTTCTTGCAACCCTCAGTCACCCAAACCGGAACTCTGGGATCTTCAAGCATCCGCCTGCACCTTGGATGACAATCGAGTCTGTTGGGTGCTCCAGAACGAGACTCATACTTTATGGGCTTCCCTCCATTCTTTTCCCGTGGATTATCCGGACGATACTGATAGCCTACTCTTTGCCCATCAACACCCCACATCGGTATGAGAAGTCCCGGAATGCGGCTCTGTCCTTTGGTGAAACCTAAATCCTCTAACTCCTTCCTTGCCAAGATCGATCGGTAGCCTCTTTCCCTGATAACTTCAATCGTAATTCCACTTCCTACTATTAAATGATCAAGGTGCATCTCTATTAGATCAGAGACTTCTCTTGAGGAGATCACTCCTGCTGATATAACCGGATTATCATGAAATCCCTGTCTTACCACTCTACCCTCCAGTGTTTTCAGCCTGTGTACACCATATAATAGTTATTACCACTGGTCTTATCCTTAATCATCATACTGTATATATACTATACCCACACCAAAATATAATAATTGCTTATACTGACTTATGCAACTATTTGAACTGAAGTTTTTCTATAGTACTTTAATTAACTTTAGTTTGTTTAGTTTATATATTTTAGTTAACTACATATCTTTTTCTGTTATAAACTAAACTACTTATAAAAACTTTAGTTTATTTAGTTTGCTTTTTGCTATCACCATGCAATACATTTGGCAACATCAACCATAGTCAGCCACATGTCCTACTTTTTCCGAAGTACTTCAGAATTACTTCACTTTGTTTTGTTTGCTTTTTGCTATCACCATGCAATACATTTGGCAACATCAACCATAGCCAGCCACATGCCCTACTTTTTCTGAAGTACTTCAGAATTACTTCACTACACCATATGCGAATGTTTCTATCATAGTCAGCCACATGTCCTGCTTTTTCCGAAGTACTTCAGAATTACTTCACTACACAATATGCGAATGTTTCTATCATAGTTAGCCACATGTCCTGCTTTTTCCGAAGTACTTCAGAATTACTTCACTACACAATATGCGAATGTTTCTATCATAGTTAGCCAAATATCCTGCTATATTTCTGAAGTACTTCAGGCTACTTCACTTCATTCAGATATCAGATAGTCGTATGAACTAGTTATAGACCTACGCTATTTGGACAGATTTCCACTCCAAAGCGTAATGTAAACATAAGATGATATCTCCCCTTCAACTTATTAAAGGATTGAGATTTACAGAAGCGTTGATGTAGTGCAGTGGGAGTTGTTTTGGAATTAACAGTCTGTGGCCACACCAGGCTCACAGTAGATTTCAAGCGGCGTTGAGGCAATCAACCATATACTCATACACGATAGACACCATATCTCGATGAAAATCCGCAGCACCAAAAGGGAAGTCCGTCCAGTGGCTACGAAGGATAAGCCTCAAAGGCCCCCTCCACAAGGACTTCCTTTTAGTGCACATGCGTGATATATTCTTGTTATTTTCTGTGATGTAAATATATATATATGTATACTCAGATAGAGTTGCAGGGAGGATTATATATCCTGATAAAAACCAGATGATTCGGGACATATTCTGTTTGGATAATCTTTAAGGGCATAACTCTAGATCACCCGACCTATATGCCTCTAACAGCAGTCCTATTACCAATATATGCTAATTACACCAGATCAAATCACAAGCTTATTCAAAGCATCAAGCATGCAATATCGTAGCCAAGTCCAATTAAGTCGAGAGGTGTTTCATATGAATACTAAGAATTACTACGCCCACACCCTCCCCGACGACATCGATCCCGCTCACTGCCACCTCCTTGAAGATCATCTCTACGGCGTAGCCGAGAGGGCTGCTGAATTCGTAAGGGTCTCTGTGAGGAAAAGTGCAAAAGGAAAGGTGGTGGCCTAAGAATGACTCATGTCGATTATCTGGCCCACTCAGCTAATGAAGGTGGTCACGTCGACTCTCTCCGCGACCACCTCCGAGACGTGGCAAACCGAGCCGCCGAATATGCGGAGGCCTTTGGCGCTTCGGAAGAAGCCCGTGTTGCAGGATTACTACATGACTTGGGAAAGTATGGTGATCTATTTCAGAGACGGCTCCAGGGAAAGGAACGCGGTATCGATCACTGGTCAGCGGGTGCCTGGGAAGCCCTTGCTTT
>JAXHVC010000063.1:0-7757 GCA_034189315.1 Chloroflexota bacterium
AAGAAGGACCTACGATGACAATGACATGTCTAAGTCAGCGGACAATTGCCAACCCAAACACTTAGTAACGGTTATCCTGTGTTTCACATGACGCCAATCGCTAATTAATACATCAGCGTCTAGTTTCTTGTCTGTGCTGGATAATACTCCCGTTGGCAACAATATATCCCAAGACACCATATAACGATAAAGTTTCAACAAATATAAGAAGCTTATGACCTAGCAGAATGCTGCCAATTTAGGGCAATAGGCTATTGACCGCCAACCAACTTGAACAGTTTACTAGTCAACAGCCATACGTAGATTTTGCCATCAAAGAGCCTCTCATGCCTACAAGCCACTTACTTAGACTCTAGGCTACCGGGCTATCAACGAATTTATAAACTTCAATGGCAAAGTGAGGACACATCCAACCACAAACACCACAAGCAGTACACTCATCTGGATTGGAAAATGTTGGTAATAGATATCCTTGAGGATTAAACTTGTCCCCGCTTATGACTATGCAACCTTTAGGACAAAAATGTGCACAGTAACCACAGCCCAGACACACGCCTTCATTAATAGTGATTTCACCCTTGTTAGCTATTGTCCCCCTCCTATGATTGCATGATTTATTTTACATATCATAGCACATAAGATTATGGAAATCATCACAAATCTGTAGCCATTATGTATGGCAGTAACTCCATAATCAACTTATCCGAACGTACTGGGCTAAATTAAGTTAATCACGGGTATCCATCTATGTAACAAATGTAGGTAAAGTCAGGTTAGCCACCAACCTGCAAGGGGGATAGGCATTCCTTAGATTCATGCCTTTAAGTAAAGATAACTGAGATCCCACATGCCTATGATGTAATTAGTTTGGGGATATTCGAGGAGGATAGTATATAAATGCCCTATGCACTATCTACATAGGTCTATCTTAAATAATCCTTAGTCGAGGTCAAATATGTCACATCCTTCTTCGCAGAGTAAGAAATCGAGTTCTTCCTCATCATCGCCTCTTCTAGAGAATAGCCTGCGAGTCATAACACCTACCACAAACAAACCCATAAGTGAAACACCCACTACAATCGGAGTTGTTGTAGTCCAAACTGAGTTATTAGAGTCCTCTCCGGGAATTACACCATCAAAGGCCACTTCAATCGTATGTGTACTGTGTTCATATGACATTGACATCAGATAGGCGTCACCAGTGTCTTCTATAGAAAACGGCAATGGCGCACTATCAAGCATGACAGTTGTTTCATCTAGAGTAAATCCAAGTGCTGCCAATGCTGCTTTTGGTATCCAGATGTTAGTTTGCCCCTGAGTGCCGGCAACACCAGATACCACCATCCTAAAACCATTCTCCAATACCTGTATTGGCTCCAGAAATTCAGATGTACTCAATGTAACTGCATTAACGGTTCCACCTTCAGCGGTGCCAAGCGACGATACTGCACCAGAAGTCCAATTTGCTAGCCGTGCTTCAATGGTCCCAACACTTGTCTTTACTGTAGCGACATCGCCTTCAATACCTTCCAGGGTTCCCTGTATATCTCCAATCGTGGTTCGAACTCCAACAACATTCGAATATACCGCGTTGACCGTGGCTTCGATATCCTCAACATCCACTTGTATCTCACCGATTGTAGTCTCTACAATAGCTAAATCACCCTCTAATCTTATAATAGCTGCCGTTATGTTCGTTATATCGGTCTCAACCGTTCCCAAACTTGTCTGAATAGTTGCCACATTACCTTCAATTCCAACGATAGATCCCTTGATATCCATTATCTGTACTAGGGTCGATCCAACGCTTGTATTGATCGTTGCTACGTTACCTTCAATCCCAATAACCAAAGCTTCAATATCCGCTACATCCACCTGTATATCACCTAGAGCCGTGTTCATGGTCGCAGTAGTACCTTGAATGCTTGTCACCGTAGCATCGATGACACTCAACGTTGCACTGATCGTGCCAATATCAGTCTGGACACTGGCAATATCTGCCTCAACGTCTGCAATCGATGTTTGAATCTGTCCAACGTCAACCTGGATGATGCCAACATCCGTACTCAAGGTGGCAACATCACCATCGATATCAACCACACTTGCATTCATTCCAGTTAGTGTCGAGCTTACCACAAAGTCTTTAACCGCAGTACCCTTAGCATCGGTTACTCCAGTGTCATATGTTGCATCTACTATCAGAGTGTAAGTACCAGTGGGGGCATTCGTGTCTAGCGTATAACTTATCGTATAGTAGCCCAACGCTTTCGCAGTGACCATTAGGTCTTCCCAAGAACTATCGGGTTTATACAAACGCGCTTGATCTATCGTACTATTAACCTTCTCTCCCTCCAATGTTGTGACAACATCGAATTGTGCTATTTCGCCCCCAAAATATAGCGATCCTGCATCCAACTCCACAACAAGAGCATCGGGAGATGCTGTGGTAAAACAGGTCTCTTCAGAATATTCCGACCACACACCAGAGGTATCCTGATGACGAACCCTCCAGAAGAACACGGAATCATAGGACAGTGTTCCAGAACCTACCGTAATAGAGGCTAGATTCCCAGTATCCACACCACTATCATAGACAGGCACCGCATAGGTGCCAGATAACATCCTGATCTGCCATTGTGATGCAAGATGTCCATCACCGGTATCCCCATCATCAAATACAGTGCAGGAAAGCGTAGGGGTTAATCCAACGTCTATCAACCCATGTGAGGGAGATACATTGTCAGGACGAGATGGGCGTTGGGTGGCCCTAGCCAATTCCACGTCCCCATTCGACTCATCATAGTATGCAATCGCAGGTAAACCAAATTGGTCGAAGGCAAGTGATGCCCACTTACCTACCATACCATCATCCTCAACAAGCTCCACAGCCCAATTCGCCTGTGTCCACCGAGCATACTTTAGATTGCCATTTGTAGCATCGTAGAAGGCAATGCCTGCATTACCAGAACCATCGAACTCAAGCGAACTATGCATACCTACAATGCTGGCTGAGTCGACTGTCATTACATCCCAAGATATACCATTCCAATCCGCATACTTAAGATCATCATAGGCATCATCGTAATAACTAACACCAGGATTATCCAAAGCATCAAATCCAAGCGAACAATATTTGCCCACGCTTCCACTATCAGCAATCGTGGGGGAATCCCAAGAGGCGCCATTCCAACTAACATGTTTAAGAGAACCGTTAACAGCATCATAGTACGCTATACCAGGACTATTCGATGAGTTTAGAGCAAGGGATGCATATTGACCAACCCCTCCTGTATCAACGAGTTGCAGATCCCAACCTACTGTAGGCTGCCAATGCGCATATTTAAGGCACTGGTTAATAGCGTCATAATACGCTATGCTAGGATTGTCTGATGCATCGAACACAAGAGAGGCATGTTGCCCAGCACCATTAGAGCCATCTACCGTCTCGATATTCCAATCCAATCCATTCCATTTAGCATACTTCAGGACTGCATTGGTGCTATCATAGTACGCTATACCAGGATTATCCGATGTATCAAGCGCCAGCGAGGCATATTGGCCTACATTGTCGGTTAAGCCATCTACGGTCACCACAGTCCAAGCAAATCCATCCCCGCTAGCATATTTGAGAGATTGGTTTATAGGATCATAATAGGCCATACATGAGTTGTTCGATGAATCAAATACTAGAGATAGATGCTCACCAACAGTCCCCGTACTGTCAACCGTAAGGGTTCCCCAAGTCAACCTTGGATAATGGGCATGTCTGAGATCCTGATTAACATCATCGTAGTAACTAATATGAGGATTCCCCAAAGAGTCAAATGCCAGAGAGGTATATAGTCCATAGTTACCTACAGTCATAGTAACCCAAGCAGCCCCGTTCCAGTATGAATATCTGAGGCTCTTAGAACCTAGATCATAATAACTAATAGAAGGATTACTCCCCAAGTCGAGAGCCAGGGATATGTGCCCTCCAATACTGGCAGAGTTATCAACCTGAGTGATATCCCACGAAGTCCCATTCCAATGAGCATATTTTAGCGCAGCATTCGAAGAATCGTAGTAACCTATGCAAGCGTAACCCGATACATCCAATACTATCGATGTGTAGCTGCCAACTTCTGCAGCGTTATCCACTGTTTCAACTATCCAACTAACACCATTCCAACGAGCATACTTCAAAGCTGTGTTGGTTTCGTCGTAATAGCTGATGTTAGCATTGCCCGAAGCACTATGGGCAAGAGATGTCCAAGAACCAACTGCCGAAGCATCCTCCACAATTTCTGTAATCCAGGATGTCCCATTCCAATGGGCATACCTCAATGCAGTATTAGTGGCATCATAATAGCTGATTCCTGCATCCCCAGAAGAATCAAATGCTAAAGATGTATACAATCCTACATCTCCAGTACTATCCACCGTCTGAGTACCCCAGCTCCCCATGGAAAACAGCGCATATTCCAGATCTCCGCTAGAATCGTTATAGTAGCTAATAGCAGGATTTCCCGTGGAATCAAATGCAAGTGAGGTCCAACTGCCCACGCTAGCTGAGTCATCCACTATAGTTATACTCCAAGATGTTCCATTCCAGTGGGCATATTTGAGGGCTGTGTTGGTAGCATCATAATAGCTCACAGCGGGATTCCCTGAGGAATCAAATGCAATAGATGTGTATGATCCTACATCTCCAGTACCATCAATAGTGTATTCTTGCCATTCCGTAGTACCTATTGCCTGGCACTCCGGTGCCGATACTGAGGAGAATACCAAAGGTGCCGAGTATACTAACAAGGCGGCAACCAATGTTAGAGGAATCAGTTTGTTAATCCCCATTCTCCGTTTTCCTTTCCGTTTTCTTTATATTAACTACATCATTCGCCAGCCAAGCTGAAGAAGATAGGATGGCCGACTATGAGGTAAATTCTACGACGTAAACGTGACGGTCAAGGAAAACAGACTAACCAATATGGTAAAGGTTGCGTAAAAGTTCAGAGAAGCTTAAGTAAGCATCATTAACTTTATCCCTGGTGAATAGAGGCAACAGATGAATATAGAGGAAAATGAGGTCCCTTATTAGAGGAATCATGGGGAGAGGCTCTCATCAGTACGATTCAATCCTGTATAGAGGTAGCAGGTAATGAACTTCGTCCAGATAATCCCTGGTTGTCACTGGAGAGCCCCCATGATTAGGCACTGCACCCATTGAGTGTCATACATGTCTTTCTCCATACCTGAGATGGTCATCAAGACATTCTCAGCCTAGCAACTATTTGTTTCACCTCCTTTCCCATTCAAAGAGATTTTAACCTGTATTTTCACACAGCCCATATTTTGGGCTATGCCTTTTAAACGACCTTTGCCACTTGCTCTTAGTATCCTGCTCAACAGATGGCCTAAGGAAAAGATCGGTAAGCAGAATACCACCTGTAGTAAGTATACGGTATAAGAAAGGAGATTCTGGTAGATAAATGGTTAAAAAATAAATACTACAGAGGAATGTACGGTAAACAAGATTTTATCAAATCCACGCATATAGTTAATCCAAGGTAAACTGGCGCAACAACTTGAATAACCCATTTCCAGTGAGACATGATCTCATTATGGCCCTGATATCGGGGAGCATGCCAAAATCACTACGGATCCAATCATCAGGCCAAATGAAATCAGCAGCACTGAGGCACATTGCCAGGTTATCTAGATAGTGAACCTTCATATCTAATAGAAGTATCCCCATCTCTGGAAGGAAAGCATACCGTGCCTACAGATTGCGTCACAATGTCATCGTGGGGAGTGATTCTGGCACCTGAAGGAGGATGCACCAATCTCTTCTTTGCAGGGAGATTGCTTCACCTTTGGTTCGCAATGACATTTTAAATCCGGTTGGTACTTTATAATTGTGCCACAGTCTGCAACAGGAGGATCCCTTCAGTGGCTCAGTTTTCCTGTGGTATCAAATCAGTTTGCTATGCATAATGCTATTTCACCGAAGATAATAAGCGACCAAACTCCTTTGCTTTTTCAATGGCATCAGAATCCTTTACAAGATCGCCACCTTGCAGAGGTGTATTTGGAAACATGCATGACATGAACGGACATTGAAGTATATCTGCCGCATTTTTCCACTGTTGTTCCAGTAGCTCCAGATTATTCTCCACAGGACCAAGCGCGGTAGCCAATAATGCAAGCGTTTTTCCTGCAAGCACGGTCTGAATTTCATCCGAATCCGTGAATTTTGTTAAAGAGTACATACGGTCAACAAACATCTTAATCTGGGCAGGATACCCCCACCAATAAAGAGGTGTAGCCATAACAATAACATCATATTTGGGCAAAGTCGCCACAGTCTGACCAAGCTGATCGCCTATAGAGCATGCAAATTCTTTCGACTGCTGACATTTTTGGCAGCCCACACATCCTGGTTTCTTGAAATCCAACTCAGTTACATCAACTACGTCAACTTCAGAATCATTCTCTCGTGCTACTTCCATCGTCACAGCCGCAATCCCACGAGTATTTCCCTTTTTACGTGGACTACCTAGAACAAAGGCAATACTATTCGCCACAGGATTACCCTCCTTATTATGATTCTCTCCTAGAAAATGCACGGGCATGCTTAACAGGAAACATACTACCGCACGTACCTAAGCCTATTTCAATAAGATTTATGACAATCACAAGACGGCACACTATTCGCCATTCAAAACCCTGATTTCTGGCTATTGGTATCCAGTTCAAACCCAGGATACTCCAATAATAATCGGCAAGTCTATGGTCTGAGCAATGGCAAGTCAAGAGGTTTGGGTTCTTTAAACATGAGACAGAAAACCATCCCCCATGCCGATTAATATATCATAACGATTATGCCCTTAGCTCCGTCCGCATGATAATGTGCAAAAACAAACTTGCTGTTTATTTGAGGGGAACGCCAGCGATGAAGATCAAAAAGACGACATGACGAAACACATGATATTGCTCTGCTACTAAGAAACTGTAGGTTTATTTTCCTAATAACCCGTGTCCCTCACAAGTCCCATGCTCGCAATGATAGGTAGGATTTGCCCAACAAATAATGTATTGCTGAGCTACGGTAATAATCATTACATCATTATGATATCATTGAATTTCGACTAGCCAATCAGGTTCTCAATAGATGATAGCTAGGATAACAATATTGTCTTTCAGAAGGCCTCTATTGTAAATTACGTTTAATTCAATAATCCTCCTTTACATTCAATTATAAACATATAGACGATAAATGCATCTATTTTGAAAATGAAGAACTCACTATAAGAGTCCCTCAAGGTAGATTCCAACTAATAGAACATGTCTCGGATGAACAATGCCCAACTATTGAATACCGCCACTTGTCAGTTTACAATAGCCCCCAGAACTCATCCAAAAGAGGTGCTGTTATGCTAACTCCCACGCAACTCAAGGAAATCACATTGAAAACATCGTCCAAGATCATATTCCTAGTAATGGATGGATTAGGGGGATTGCCTCATCCTAAGAGCCACCTCACAGAGTTAGAGACTGCCAAAACTCCCCATCTCGACCACTTGGCCAGGCAGAGCATTTGTGGATTGCACGATCCTGTGGGCAAAGGAATTACCCCAGGCAGTGGCCCAGGACACTTGGCCCTTTTTGGCTACGATCCAATAACAACAATCATTGGAAGGGGAGTGTTGGAGGCATTGGGTATTGGTTTTGACCTGCAGGACGGAGACCTTGCAATGGCAATCGTTTGCTGAAGC
>JAXHVC010000064.1:0-2805 GCA_034189315.1 Chloroflexota bacterium
ATCTCACTCAACTCCGTAACCGAGTACTCTCCGCTCAGCCAATCTCCTATCAGCTGCAATTTCTGATTCATGGCACAGGTCTCCTTCCAAGGCATCGACAGCACCTCCTGTCTTTACCTTATCTGTTAACCATGTGCCCGGTCTATTTTGTTAATAGTCTACCCAGTTTGTACCCTCCTAAGAATACTGCTAACAGCGGTATGCATTTATCTACAGGCTAAGAAGGCATCTGCAGTGTTGGCCTTTCTAAGGTGACCCTGTAGAAGGTTCTGGTCTCCTTCTATTGGTTGTCTACCTATACGTAGGCTGATACCCCTAGGATTTCACGTCCAGCTACCATCTTGTTTATCTCGGTTGTGCCATCTGGGATTGTGAGAACCCTGGCATCCCGAAAGTACCTTTCCAGGGGAAGGTCTTCCGAAAGACCATTTGCACCGTGGACCTGGATTCCCATGGAGGTCACCTTGACTGCGCTTTCAGCTATATAAGCCTTAACTAGGGAAGTCAACATACGGAGGTCTGGTCCCTGTTTGGCGAGGACTTCTGCAGTACGATATGCCAGTAATCTACATGACTCAGTAGTGAACACCATCTCCGTAATCATATTCTGCACTAGCTGTCTAGATGCTATAGGGCGGCCAAACTGAACTCTCTCCTTGGCATACCTTATCGATGCCTCAGTTGCCCTTTGGGAAAGGCCCACGGCTGCTAATCCAATGCTGCAACGTGCATGTGCAAGAGCGGCAAGTGGTCCCAAGCTAAACACCGCTGTCATTCGTTTCCATGCATCTGCAGGCATTCCTCGTTCTTCCATCACCTTCTCTGGCGAACCGCTGCTCATTAATTCTGTCATCATGTTCATGACATTGTTTTCCTTGGGAACCTTACAATTATCGAAGTAAATCTCTCCAATAGGGCAAGCCCTCAATCCCAACTTGTGTAGTTCTAGTGTTTCGAATGGAGAAACTTCCTTCTCCACCAGAAACTGTGTGAATGATCCATTCTCGTCCTTGCAGAGTACCATACAAACATCTGCTATAGTGGCATTGCTTACCCAGGTCTTTGTTCCATTGATGACATAGTGATCACCTTCCGGTATGGCGACTGTAGACATTGCCCTATTATCGGATCCCGCGTTAGGCTCTGTGAGGGCTCCACATCCAATGAGTTCACCTGAATTGAGTCTGGGTAGCAACCTCTCTCTAGTCTTGTCGGATGCGAAGGCAACTAGAGAAGCTGCACCAGCTAGTCCAATTGCGCCAGCCAACCCCCCCCATGCTCCAAAGACTTCTTCTGAGATGATAGAGGAAACCACTGGATCGGTTTCTCCTCTGGTGAAACTCATGGCATCCATAGCACCATATCCAGTGGGCTCCAGTTTATTGCGCCAAGTAACCAATTCATCGTGACTCAAGGGGCCTCTTCTATCCCACTCATCTGCAACCGGAATGACCTCCTTTTCTAGGAAGTCACGCACGTTGGTTCGGACCATCTTCTGTTCTTCCGTATACTCGAATTCCATATTCGTTTCTCCCTTTTGTTGTTTGCTTGCTCTATAGAACAGACATGTAATAGGGGATGGTGAGTGCATATCCTTCAATATCGTGGCAAGGTACCCTCATCTTTAACGTTTTTCTCGAGCATAGAGGAATATTGCTCAGGTGCCGGTATGATTACATTCCGTTGAGTGGAGCAGTTTGAGTACATTGGTTCTGGTGGCCAAATGGAGATTATAAACATGAATACGTGGGGACGAGAAACTCTCGTCCCCACTGAGGGACATATTCTACAAAGAAGAATACATTACTAGTATCCATCTATGGGATTGGGGCCTTGATTGACTATTACTATAGCTTGAATATCTGCTGGGCATTCTTAAAGAAGACATTTTCTAACACTTCGGGTTTATAACCCTCTGCTTCCCAGTCTTGGTAGAGCCGTTCGAAGGGGAAGAAGGGAAAGTCAGAACCGAATAGGAACTTATTCTTGAGCCGACCGTTTATCTCTTTCTTGAGCTCGGCTGGGAAATATTTGGGAGACCAGCCGTGCAGGTCACAATAGACATTAGCCTTGTGCAGCATCACGGAGATCATCTCGTTGTGAAATGGCCAGGGGCAATGGGCGCCAATCACTGTTAGATATGGGAAGTCTACTGCGATATCATCGATAACCGGTATCGGCCGTTCATACTTCAACCGTATACCTCCTCCTCCTGGCATCCCTGCACCCGCAGCCGTGTGTCCTACGCTGGTTTTAACCGTAACCCCTGCTTCTGCACACAAACCGTAGATGGGATACACACGTGGATCGTTGGCTGGCACTCCAAGGCCGAGATCGGCCATGTGATAATACCCTATGGAGCCTAGGTCCTTGATGGCCCTTTCCATCTCCTTCAAGCATTGGTGCATGGGGAGATCGGGGTGAAATCCCACCCAGAATCCTGCGACGACATCTGGATAATCCTTCTTCAGTTGCCCCACGTAATCGTTGATTTCCCTAACCTGCCCAATGTCTGTCTTACTGCCACTGGGTGTAACCAGTATGACTTTGGCATCGACGCTCTTAAAATAATCGGTCATCTCCTGTTCGGTTTGATAGTAGGGGATCTTCGTCTTGAAAGTGGCCTCGAAGAACTCCTTCATCCCAGGGAATAACGCCCCTTTCTCTGTGGTCATCTGTGTCTGCACATCTATTACTTTCAAGTTCATACCTCCTGTCATAAGTTTAGGATTGGGATAATGATATCTTTCTCAAGGACTCCAGTACATTCCAGCGCTGGCATTGATTACCTCACCGGTTACATAG
>JAXHVC010000065.1:0-3974 GCA_034189315.1 Chloroflexota bacterium
TAGCTGATGAGATTCAACCGGAACACTTTGCCCCTCGTACCATCTCCTTCGTTGCTGTAAGACATGAGGAATTCCCCTCCCTGGTGGAACTTAAGGATTCGTCTTCCCTGGATAAGCTTACCGCTACGATACTCGTAAGCAATCTGCACAAAGGCATGGGAGGATGGTTCCCAAAACTACGGTATTTTCTCGCCATCACGCGGGATATTGTAGAAGCCGAAAGATTCGGCGAGATATGGCAAAACTTCGCTGCCCGTAAGAAGGATTTTAGCCGTAAGGTCATACACTCCCTGGAAGGTCACTGGGGGAGGGAACCCTTATCGGCACACAACATCTACGAAGATGGGATACAGCAGCGTTTGGCCGAACGTTTGAGGCAAATGGCAAAAAATACTCTTCCTATATCTGCTGAAGTAACAACAGGCCCTACTTTATCCAGCCATCTCAGCACCATTGCCGATTCCTACCCCTTAGCACTCGCTCTCCCCGATGGACACTTTGTTACCTGCTCAGCTTGGTCATGGTCCACCTATGCTTTCAAAGGTGGAAGGGCCTCTCCTCCGCCTCTCTCGTTGCAGGTAGAAAGAGATTGGGCCTCGCGAGAATTCCTTGTGGAATACTTCAAGGCCATCGGGGGAACCGAGGAAGAGGTCGAGGAAAAGATAATAGAATTGATAGAGCAGGGCAGGGAATGGGAGAATCTGGCCCCCATCCTCCTGGGAACCGAGAAGGAAGCTACTAGGATTGTACCTGCCAAGACCATCGCTACAGCCCCCCAACCACCTTTCGCGAGGGATTTGGTTCGATACAAGGGTAATCCCATTTTGGAACCTGTGAAAGAGCACCCGTGGGAATCCAGATACGTACTCAATGCCGGAGCAGTAAGACTCGAGGGAAGCGTATATCTCATATATCGTGCCTTTGGAGAGGATCAGATTTCCCGGTTGGGATTAGCGATCAGCCAAGACGGCTTCGAATTCAACCAGAGGATCGCGGAGCCGATCTTTGAACCGGTGGGAAAGCATGATGCAGAGGGGTGTGAGGACCCTCGGTTGACCTTGATTGGCAATCGCCTATATATGACCTATGTTGTCTTTGACGGTACGCTCGCTCAAATTGCGCTGGCTTCTATTGAAATCAGGGACTTCACTGCTTATCGATGGGGAAAATGGCAGAGGCACGGACTGGTTTTCCCCGGATGCCTTGACAAGGACGGAGCGCTATTCCCTGAGCTCTTCGAAGGAAAGTATGCTATGCTCCATCGCGTTGATCCACACATATGGATAACCTTCTCTTCGCATCTTCATTGTCCCTGGTCCAGAAAGGAACATAAGATATTGGCTGGATCAACCTCGGGGATGATGTGGGATGGACATAAGATAGGTGCTGGATCTCAACCGATTAAAACTAAATACGGCTGGTTGCTTATTACCCATGGGGTTGATCATAATCGTGTCTACCGTCTGGGTATCATGCTCCTGGACTTGGCCGATCCGGCAAAGCTTGTCTATCGTTCGCCAAATTCGGTACTGGAGCCAGCTGACGAATTGGAATTAGGCAAAGAAGGCAAGAGTTGGAAATCCAATGTAGTCTTCACCTGTGGCGCGGTGACCATGGAGGACGGCAAAGAACTCCTCGAAGCCGGGGACCAAGTTATCATCTACTACGGTGCCGCCGATAGTTCAATATGCGCAGCTACAGCCCAGGTAGGCCATCTTGTTCCCAAGGATTATCGTTAACCACGTCACTGCCTTTAGTTCTAGGACTTCCCTTTCTCGGAGAGACAAAAGCATCTGGCCCCCTCCTTCCCAGACTTAAGACAGTCTAAAAAACATGCCCAAGTTGTTAATATCCAATGTAGATTAAGGATCACCGATACTCCCTAAGATTCTAAGGAAAATCCAAGTTTTTTCTAATGGAGCGCTAATCCTATTCTTGGTTTTTTCATACTAGTCAAGAACTACACTTTAAAGCTATCAGAATTCCATTAGGTAATAGAGGCAATATCACCAAGGGCTAAATCTATTAATGAAAGAGGAGGGAATCAACGGGTCATGGTGCAATATCTTGTCTACTTTCTGAGCGGCGGTACGATGGTAGCTCTTGTGGCTTATATTGGCGGTAAAAGCAACGGTATGCTGGCAGCGTTCGTAGCTAGTTTACCGATCTTGTTTCTGCTTAATGTGCTCTTGATGTACCAGAATGGCGGCGTGGGTGCCAGCGTTGAATATTCAAAAGGTGCTCTACTATTTCTCCCCCCTTACGCATTATATGTCATCATCACAATGCTCCTACTGCCTCACCTTGGTTTGCCGACAGCCCTGTTCCCTGCTCTTCCTGTCTATGCTGTGCCTCTCACCTTGAGGCAAATTCAAAGGCATAGTGTATCAAAGTTGCTGCATCACCACGAGCAGCAAGTAGAAAGACAAAGAAAGTCTTAGCTATAAGGAAGTGTATGGTGGGATAGTTGAGAAAGAACAAGAGCAAGATAAGATCTATGGCACACTCCTGCAATACTTCGGAGAAACCTATTCTTCGATCTTGGGCATTGACCTTGCCAGCATGCAAGCGGATGAGGTGTTTAAGTGGTTACTGGCCTCGATTATCTTTGGGACAAGAACTCGAGAGAGTGTTGTCATCAACACCTATAAGGAACTAGAAAAAGCTGGGGCTGTAACCGGCTCGGCGATATTAATAACAGGCTGGCAGGGATTAGTCGATATCCTGGATCGCGGAGGATATGCAAGATATGACTACAAAACCGCCACGAAATTATTAATGGTCACAGAATCAATCGAAAGCGCCTATAAGGGAGACCTCAATAGACTGCACTTTTTCGCCGAAGATAAAAAGGACTTAGAGAAAAGGATTCAGGACTTAGGGAAAGGGATAAGACCTGCAACTGTATATATTTTCCTAAGAGAGCTACGAGGTATTTGGGACAAGGCCAAGCCATCCCCGTTAAAAGATACTATCCTGGCAGCAAGGAACCTGAAGCTGAACAAGGTAGAGAATTTACTTCAAGGACTCATAACAATGGAAGAAGATGCCAAATATGCAGGAGCAAACCTCACGAAGGTTGAAGTTGCACTGGCGCGATTGGGTAGAGATCATTGTCGCAAGAAGAGATGCTTATATTGCCCAATTAGATCAGAGTGTCCAACAGTAAAACAGTAATGGAGGTAAGAAATGGCCAAGAACAAGGATAAAAAGAAAAAGAAGCAACCGGATAATGGGAAAATTGTGATCGAAAAACCAGGATCTCAAGCCCAAATACCAGTTGCCACAAAGAAATGATCTAGTACTCTGTAACAGAAATACTTATCCAAAGCCTAATATCTCGGTTCTATTGTGAGAAGGGCACTTTTCATCCATGGTCAATGTGATTAGGGGATGTTTGTGTTTGCCCTAAGCCATTATTAGAGATCAGGGGCATCTACGAGGAAGGAATGGAATAGAATTATAGTAAGTGTGGGACTTCACTAAACGTGGAAAGAGTAGGCTTCTGTTGTGAATGTGGTGCCCCTGTTCATGGTCATTGCTGGGAGAAACATGCTTTTCAATCTTACAAGCCACCCTTTACGCTAGGGTACTTGACAAGAAACAATGAGTTCGCACCCAGAGAATTGCCTATAAAACAAGAGGCCTATCTTGTGAAGAAGTAAACTAAGGATAACTAATGCTCTGTGGGAAGATGCGAACTCCTTTGGACCTCACCACAAGCCCGCTCGGAGGAAAGAAGGAATTATATGATGAAGCTCATAATAGGCATCTTCATTATCCTGCATGGCCTTGTTCATCTGTTCTACTTTGGACAGAGCCAAAGGCTCTTTGAGCTTCAACCTGGCATGGTTTGGCCTGACAGCTCATGGGCCTTCTTCAGGATTACAGGGAAGAAAACGGTTAGATTGCTGGCGAGTATTGCTTGTATATTGGCAGCCATCGGATTTGTGGTTGGTGGTGTAGCAACACCG
>JAXHVC010000066.1:0-2180 GCA_034189315.1 Chloroflexota bacterium
CATTTTCATCTATAGCTCCCACAACACATGGTTGCTTGTGAGACTTTACAACATGCTCGCGCCAACAATGATCGTGAGTAAGCACTTTGCATTCACACTTAAAGGCGACCCCTCCAGCATGAAGCGGATTTCCACAGACACTACAGTTCATATGCAATCACCTTTCCTCTAGCTGATGATATTTCCCCCCCCTACACCTCGGCATTCTATTTGCAATTTATTTGAATAATATCTCAAACTCAGAAAAACATCACTGCCAATTATAACCAGACTTAAGCACTTACTTCTAGTATAATCGCACTTCAAGATGAATCCAACTAAACATACACTTAGATACTATGAATCCACAAATGCTATTACGTCAATGATATGTATAATACCACACCTCGTCACCAAAATCTCGGAGGCACATGCAAGGCGTTAAACTCAGAATACTCAAGCTCCTATGAAACCACATTCGTGCCCTGCCGCTGCCAGCTATTTATTTTACCATCATCAAAGTTGCATACGATAGTTCTATATTGTATTCTGCTACCAGTTAATACATTTTATAGTTTTCCAGTATCTTATAGGATCAGGACTCCCCAGAAAAGTACAATTAAAAATATACAAAATTAGTCAGATCATCACATGGAGTAAATAGATAGTGTCAATATTAGTGTGTAAATTCCTTAAGAGCTTTATCCTTCCAGTTTTTATTCAAATGATTGATTACGCCATATATGATCCTATCAACACTAGCATGGTTCTGAAAACAACTCATTGGTCGTATCCGTCGCCGAATCTCTCGAAATGATCTTTCTATAGCATTTGTTGTGCGTATCTTAATTCGATGTGCCTTTGGACAATCCAGAAAGTTAAGTAGTTCATCCAAGTCAGCTTCCAAACAATTAACCGCCTTTGGCTGACTTGGCCTCCATTCCTTTGCCCAATCCTTAAATCGCAATACAGCCTCTTTTCGAGTCTCCGCTTGATATATTCGCTTGGCTCCTTCAAGACATTCCTCTTGCACCTTCCTGGGTAATTTCGAGGCAACATTCCTTAGTTTATGCACCCAACATCGTTGTCGGGCTATGTATGGATATACTGTATCCATTGCCTTATGCAATCCCGCATTACCATCTGTTACTATCAACCCTAATCCCGCTCCTTTGAGCCCTCTTTCATAGAGGTCTCGCAAAAATGCTTCCCACTGCGCTTCACTTTCACTTTGTGCCTGGCGAAATGATATCATCTCTCGTTTCCCCTCCATGGTAATTCCATAGGCACAAAGCACTAATCGCTTCTTTACACCGCTTGCTCCTTTTACCTTCAACGTTATCCCATCCAGTAATAAATATCGGTATTCATCTGATAACGACCTGTTCTGGTATCGCTTCACTTCTATATCCAGGCTGCGGGCTACACGGGAGACTGTTTCCGGGCTTATTCTTTCCCCAAGGATTGGCAGTAGTACTTCCTCTACCCTGCGGGTGCTTACTCCTGCCAGGAACATCTCTCTGATCATATCATTCACTTTCGTTTGACGACGCTGATACTTCACCAACACTGTTGGTTTATATTCACCTTCCCGATCTCTGGGTACCCTCAGGTGTTCTACAAGTCCCATCTCTGTAAGTAGATCACGATGCCTATACCCATTGCGATAGCCTCTCCTCAGCTCAGTACGACGATAATGCCCTGCTCTTAGACTCTCCAACAGTTCACTCTCCATCGCACATTCAAGCAGCCCTTTCACTACACGTATACTCTCTTGTTTGATATCCCCCCACAATCCCTCCTCATCATCCTTGACCTCTCTCCACAAATCTTTTATTGTGAGCTCTGTCAGGTCTTTGACCTGTGTCATAGGGCGACCCTCCTTTCCGGGTTTGTCTCTCCTGAAAGGATACGCCCTATTTTTTTACACACAATATGTTACACTATCTATGTTGACACCTTTATTGACTTGTCTACTTCATCATGATAGATTATTTACCGTGAATTATTACTTACTTATTACAGGGATGGGTGACGAACCTATCCCTTTTTAATAAAACTATTATTAGTGGAGATGTGATTAATGGGACTAAGTATTGAAATGGTTCCTGTCATTTTAGCGGCACTATTAGCATTATGTTTTGCTGGATATCTTACTCTCTTCATTCTGAGACAGGACGAGGGCACAGATAAGGTAAAAG
>JAXHVC010000067.1:0-4450 GCA_034189315.1 Chloroflexota bacterium
ATCCTTCCTATACCTTTTTCAGGGAGCCAAATTTTCTAAGATCAGTAGGCCTATTGATATTCATGGATTCATTCCAATTATCCGGATATGAGAGGGCGAGGAGTTGTTGAATCAATCAGACAGGTGATGGGGTCCTTAGGCGATCAGCCAGTACACATAGACATCGAGGCAATGCGTTCCACCTTGGACATGACAACGAGTATGATGCCTATGCCAGAAACGGCAAAGGTCATTGCAGTGGATGCCTCAGGAGTACCATCTCAATGGGTTTACGATCCCGACACAAGCAATGATTTCCGCCTGCTCTACCTCCATGGAGGAGCATACGTTGCTGGAGGATTTGCCTCACACGGAGCTTTAGCAGCCAGGCTCTCCAAAGCATCCGGCTGTGCGGTACTTATGGCAGACTATCGTCTCGCACCGGAACACCTCTTTCCTGCAGCGGTGGACGACGCCATCACCGCATTCCGTTGGATGAGTGAGAATAGCCCTATTGGGCCCGGGCCTGCTTCCAGAACCTTCATAGCTGGAGACTCGGCCGGTGGAGGGCTCACCCTGGCCACGCTACTAGCTTTGAGAGACGCAGGAGGCTCACTCCCCAATGCTGCCGTTACACTCTCTGCATGGACAGACCTCGCACTCACTGGGGAGTCTCTACAAACACAAGCCGCAGTAGACCCGATGATCGATCCCAGGTTGATGCCAGAGGCCCCTTCCTTGTACCTTGGCCCTGTAGATCCTAAAACTCCTCTCGCTTCACCACTCTATGGTGATCCCACAGGCCTTCCACCTCTCTTGCTACAAGTAGGAGATGCGGAGGTATTGCTAAGCGATACCACTCGCTTCGCCAAGAATGCAGAGGCAGCAGGTGTTGATGTCACCCTAGAGATATGGCCCGAGATGTTCCACGTTTGGCAGATAATGGCGCCCCTTTTCCCCGAAGCTCAGCAAGCAATAGATAGAATTGGGGAATTTATTCGGTTACATCAATAGACAAACCATACAAAACAAAACTATCAAGTACTGGAAATCGTCGACCTAACGATTATACAACTAGTTCCTAAGAAACCAGTTCTCATACAAGTTATAATATACACTGTACAGACAACACATCTACCTGGTAGTAGGGCATCAGACAAGAATCGTAACCGTCCAACCAGTATGAGATTGCGAGTACGGGCCCCGTGCGGAACATGGATTATTAGTAAAATAAACCTCCACTTTCTTAGGAAGAGCAGTAGCGATGTGGCAATCTGAGGCGTGGTGTAAAGGGAAGATTGATTCACAGCAAACAGGACAGGTAATAGTTCAGATTGTCCTCCTTATTTATCCAGATTGCCGTGCTTCGCTCGCAACGACAGAAGGCGGGTGAACGATTACCAAAAATCGCTGATATATTAACAATGCTATAGTCTTTGCTAGGCACAAGTATCCACTTAGAACCATGAAGGATAGCTTTCGACAAAATGTCGACCATATATCTAAAGAGCGCCCACGAGTGAGTGAGCATACTATACCCTTAGTGTCAGCAGGCACTATATTGGATCCAAATGGTCAGGTTATCTACAAGGAATATCTGCCTAGTCAACGGCTGCGGTCCTTTGTAGCAAGATACTCCGTGGCAATATCGCAAGCACCTATAGAATCCCTGTTCCTGCACAGGGTAATACCTGATGGTTGTGTACACATCATTTTCAATTTCAATCACTCCCTAGACAGACATGGTTTTGTTATTGTCCCCGTAACAAAGGCCCAGTTCATACCTTTTTCAGGATATATACTTACTATTGGTATCCGCTTTCTACCAGGTAGTGCTCCTTACTTCCTCCATAATCACATCCGATCCCTAGGCAATCAACCAGTCTCACTTGAAGACGTATTGGGACCAGCCGATAGTCGAATCCTTTCAGAAGAACTGCAACAAGTCGACTCTGTAGAGAAGAGGATGGAAATACTCGATGAGTATGTCTTCCAACGTATAGCAGGTGGGAATCGTGATATGGATGACTCATTGAATCACGCTTTATACCTGATCCACGCTAACAAGGGCAACATCCGCGTATCTGACTTGGCAAAGCGGCTTCAGATTAGCCATCGTCAATTGGGCAGACAATTCGATATGTGGATAGGAACTAGTCCCAAGACATTGTGCCGGATTGTACGTTTTCAGAATTACCTGAAGACATTAGAATCAACTTCACAACCGGACACCCTCTCCGCCGCCTTGGACAGTGGGTACTATGATCAATCACATCTTATCCATGAATTCAAGGTCCTTTATGGCACCCTCCCATCCCTCGTGACATCTACAGGACACCTCTCTTAGCAATGTCCAATTCTTACAATACAGCCCTATGATTAGTCTGTATTCTAACGATATCTAAACGGAGGTGCCATATGGTAATGAAGAAACTCTCACCTAACCTCGGAGTCATGAATGTCGATAACACCATAGCCTATTATACAGAAGTCCTTGGATTCGAACTGGTGCTGGCGGTTCCACCTGGTGGGCCAACCGACTGGGCAGTATTGAGGAATGGAGATATCGAAATGATGTTCCAATCCCAAACAAGCTTGGTTGAAGTACTACCCCAGCTACAAGATAAAGAGATCGGAGGGGCCTTCAATTTCTATATCGAGGTTGAGGATATTGAACAACTCTATATGAGGCTGAAGGACAAGGCAACCATCATCAATGAGCTTCATACCACATCCTATGGTATGCAAGAATTTCTGATCCAAGATTGCAACGGTTTTATCCTCACATTCGGCGAGAGGAAATAAACGATGAGCCAATACGGAGACTTGGTAGCCTATTGTGGCTTATGTTGCGCAGATTGCTTCGGGTACAAAGGTAAGATAGCCGATTTAGCAAGAGATCTCAGAAAGGAATTGAGGCAGGCGAAATTCGATAAGGCAGCCGAAGGCATTCCATTCAAGGAGCTCCAGCATTACAAGGAATGCTATGAGGCACTTGGGGCAATGGTCAGATTAAGATGCAATAGCGCATGTCGCGGTGGCGGAGGCAATCCGTACTGCAAAATGAGGAAGTGTTGTCAGCAGAGAGGATTTGAAGGATGCTGGCAATGTGACATATTCGAGACATGTCAGAATCTAGAATTGCAGAAGCCTATCCATGGAGATGCCCACATCAAGAACTTGAAAAAGATTAGAAAAAATGGCATTGACATGTTCTTTGAAGGAAACCGACACTGGTAATAACACATATGCCAAGACACCCACTAAAAGGCCACAGATGTTAACCTTGATTATAGCTGACCTGTCTCACGATCTATAGAGCTTTACGATCTATCATAATCTCCTTTTGTATCTGCAATCCTTAGGTTCATCTTGGATACGGTGTATCCTTTTATTAACACACGATCATCTCTTGACATGTATCACAACATATGCTATATAGGATCTGTATAGATAATGGTATTTTTGATAAGTACCACTTTATCGATTAAGGGTTATCGTAATGTTCTATAAAGGAGTACTATGACCATAAGAGAAAGCATGAGCTCCGTCGTGCACAGGGATCCGCCAAGCGAACCAGTGCGAGCAGTCGATAAACAGGCGTTTCCATCAAAGCGTAACCGAATGGATAAGATTGCAGACTGGGCTTCGCTTGAGAGTGAGGCCAGCAAGCTAGCGCGAAATAGTGCAATGCAGGCAGCTAGGCAAAAGAACGCCTATATAGGTGCAGTAGAGAAATCTCAAGGTAATGATATCTTTAAGTACCTACTTCTGGTCAAGACGGCTGCATTGGACGAGCATATCGCTCAGACGCGAACGCAAGCTGAAGCAGGCTTCCGACTCAGCAAGATTGCAGCCTATTTCGGATTCTTCCTTCTCTTTAGTGGCTTTGTTCTGGCGATACTAGCAAGCGTTATCACCCAAATTGAGTTAAGCGCCGCAATCCTGGCAGCTTCGGCAGGGGCTCTTGCTGAGGTCGCGGCAGCTGTTATATTCTTACTCTACAATCGTACACTACAGCAGCTGAACAGATTTCACGACAAGCTGGTCACAACGCAACAGATGACCATGTCTTTCCTGGCTTCCAGCACTGTAGCAGATGAAGCAATGAGAGATCAATCAAAGGTTAGTCTGGCAAATAGTTTAATGGCAATAACCAATGCAAATACAGATACCGTAATTAACCCCGAGTATGTTAATCCTATCAACCTCTAGTACAGTATAATGCAACTAATACGAAAAAGGGGCTGCTCTGTGAGCAGCCCCTTTTTCGTACCATGATTCTATCTACTGTCCTGATTCATAATTTAATTACTGAAGCGAAATAAACAGGGGGCGGTTGTTGAGCCTCCCCCTGTTGGATTTAGGATTAATATCCTATTAATTACTCATCAAAGTCAATAGCCTCCCCAAGGGTAACGCCACCACTTGAGTCTATCTCCCATACACAGTAGGAACCAGATACGTCACC
>JAXHVC010000068.1:0-2579 GCA_034189315.1 Chloroflexota bacterium
TATCGCACTCCCCTATCATAATGTCACGGAAACCATCACGCAGGGCCAGATTGCCACTGGCGCAAGCCCCTCCCAAAGTAAAGGTCGGCCCTCGAAGCCCCAGGACTTCAGAGATCGTGGCAGGAACATTGGAATCAATCACTTGCACCGCACCCAGCGGATCAACAAGCTCAGGGGCAATCTGAAACTGTCTTCCATTGTTGAAGAAGTAGTTTGCGTTCAGATTGTGGCCTGCTACGAGAACGCTGGTGCGGAATGGATCTACCCACACATCCAATAGGCCAGCATCAATATACGCGTTGAGAGCACAAAGGACAGCGGTCTTACAGGAAAAGGTTGCTGTTCTGAATAGCTTGCGAATGGATTTGTAGTGTTCTTCTTTGAGGAGAGGCTTTATCCTATCAAGTGCAGCTTGGCAATCATAATCTCCAAGGTCTCCGCCCACCTTGCATTCAATTCTCGATACATCGATAGAATGCCACCTCTTGATGCCAGATTTGCCATGGATCAGATTCTGATAGTAATCCTCTAGAGTATCACCAAGGGGATTAATGGTGGCCATACCTGTAATAACGACTCTTTTCACGGGTATACTCCACAGGTCAGTTTCTATAGTCGTTCGCCCACTCGCGAGGGTAAATATAGATACTCAAGTACCTAGCTATCCTAGGCTACATGATCATACATCCACAAGTCAAGATACAGTATCCTGTGACATTTTATGTCATGTTACGTTATATCCCCACCACCAATGTTCCAGAACAAATCCTAAGGTTCCCCATAAGATTACCGTCTCCATAACGACTTAAAAGTGTAATTTCCCGATTAGATTCGTTCAAGCAAAACAAGAGTAATGCCCAAGCTCTTTTTACACACCTCTTACTTGAGGAGGGGGGTTATACAAGGAAGATTCCCACGCCCTGGCAAAGATATATGAGTGTAAAGTTATCTCTGCGTCATTACACTAGAATACAATAGCCTGTATTCAATATATCACGTAAAGGGTACGCGTTGTCAAGTAAATTACAGTAATATAGATATCAGTAGGCTTTATTGGCTGTTTTGAGAAGCCAGTATTGACGGAGAATTCTCTGTATACTACGTCATAATTGCTTAATTCGGGAAAGTTCTGCGAAAACTTGCATATAGCAGCTTGGGAAGAGTATTGTTGATTTTAAACGTGTATAACCACTAAATACGGATCCTGGTTGCCATTTGTCTCAAGTTTGTCAAATGATTTATTCATGCGGGGGGATTGGGTGTTAGATAAGAAACTCTTGCTTCTCAAGCAATCGCTTCATTCGCAGGTAGAGAGCGAAGCTGAAGCCTCTCCCACAGTTCCTCTTATTGGGGGAGTCCCTTTAGGGGCAATCAGAACCTAATAATAAATGATAGAGCCTCTCCGATGATAGAGGCCTGACGCAATATATTATGAAAACGCATTTACAGCTAATAAGGAAGAGACTGAAGCTATGGAGCCTCTTCAGAGGATACGAATGGATTCCATCCTTACAGACTGTGTCACAATCCCTGCTATTCTGTCATTGTTGTAAATGTTACGTAATTCGTGGACAGGATTCATGACAATATGGAACCAGGTTATAACACAGTCTGTTACCAAGCAATCAACTTTATAACCATACGTTTTACTCAGGATATTTCTAGTTAATCACATCTTCTGCCAGGCTCTCAATGCCAGCAGACTTCCCCCAAGGCGCCTCACCGGGCCCCACGACTACCCCTGATTCACCCTTCAACTCATCTACACTCAACCACACAGCACATTTAGGACATTGGCGAATCGATATCGAAGCATCTATCCTCGCATTATATAGATAGCGAAAGTCAGAAACCGGTGCATCATATTCACACTTCACACAGTGCATGGCCCCTCCGTATTGTGTTTAATTAGACTCTGTCACAACAGAAATGATAGGATGGATGCATGAACTCTACCATTTGACAATCCCGAGATATCTATACCAAGTCGATGTGCCCATGCACCCCCTGATTTATTATTCCAGTCCTTGAATGGTCCGTTGGATGATATTGTCTTGGGTTTTACGGCTGATATCTACAAAGTGAGCACTATATCCTGCAACCCTTACGATGAGCTCTTGATACATCTCGGGTTCCTTCTGTGCCACCCTCAATGTTGCATCATCAATCATGTTGAACTGGACATGATCCAACCCAAGATCGGCCCATGTCTTCACATAGGCCTTCCAAAGCTGAAAGCCCTTTTCACCCGCCAGCTGCGTAGGCGACAGGCGCTGGTTTAACAGAAATGCCCTACCATCGCTAATATGGTTTATCTTACTACACGATTTGAGTACCGCGGTTGGGCCTTTCTTGTCTAAACCCGGGCCAGGAGAAATTCCACCATCATAGAGGGCATCTCCCCATCTCCTCCCATTGGGTAAAGCATGGACAAGACTAGAGAAATGTATATTACCACTGACATTCTCTGGTAGCACTGGCCATGGATTCCCACAAGGATCCTTAAGCTCCCACGAATGCCTAGCCGCTTCCTTTAGGCAGCGTACCATCATTTCATCTACATAGTCATCATCATTTCC
>JAXHVC010000069.1:0-14857 GCA_034189315.1 Chloroflexota bacterium
CGAATCGCTTGACACTGTAGTCTTCGGCGAGTATGTACAGGTCAAAAGCAAGAGCAACCCAGGGGGCCAGGTACAGGAGGTGTCCAACCCCTTTTTCCTTATATTAGTATCATCTTTTTTTAGATAAACACGTTAGCTTCCTATCTCTGGCTATATCAATACCTAGTCACTAGAATCCTGGTGATTAGTGGAAAATGCTAGGTAAGAACCAAGCCCTAACGAACTAGACGTGATATCCTCCTAGACGAACGTTCTTGTCGAGATTCTTCGAGTATTCTTTCTATAGTAGCTAGTAACTCGACGTTATCAACTGGCTTCTGCAGGAAGGCCTTTGCTCCATAATTCAACGCCCTCTCCCTATTGGCTATTGGATCGCGACCGGAGAAGACAATTATGGGGATTCTAGCCTTTGCCATTAGTGTGTTCAGCTTTTTCATTACCATAAATCCATCACCACCAGGTAGGCCAAGGTCAAGAATAATGAGGTCTGGCTTCTCCTGACGTGTCCTATTGATCGCTGTAGCGGCATCAGCGGCAAAAACAACATTGTAGCCGCTTGCCCTTAACCGTATACTGAGTCCGTGTAAAAGGTCTTGATCATCATCTACGATGAGAACCTTGGCATTCAGATTGGAGGATGTTTGTCTTACCTCTTCTTCGACTTGTCCCACTTGGCCTAGAATCCTGGCAACAGTTGTTAGCAATATTTCATTATCGACGGGCTTTTGAAAAAACGCTTCAGCCCCTGCTTGTAATGCGCGATCCCTTGTGACCATTGGATCTCGCCCAGTGAGTACAATAATCGGTATTGAGGCAAGTGGCATGAAGGTCTTAAGCCTTTCCATTACCTTGAATCCATCTCCGCCCGGGATCCCGAGATCAAGGATGATCAGATCTGGCTTTTCTTGTCTTGCCTGGTTTGTCGCGGACAAGCCGTCACTCGCGTGTACGACATCATAGCCGCTTGCTTTCAGTCTTACGTTTAGACCTCGTAGTAGATCCCAATCGTCGTCCACGATGAGGATTTTCTTTTTGCCCATATGAGCCCCTCCTTCCATAGAACTGCAAGACAGCATGTCTTGTCATCTCTTGGATGTGTTCTGCAACTATTTCTGTTAATTGCTCTAGTGATATGCTCTTATCAGTAGGTGGAAGTTCTGCTGTAGTGGAGGAGACGGAGATATATAGTCCGGCAGAAGTAACATCTTCGGAGTTGGCTAGTTGCTCCCGGATTCTACGTGCCAAATTCTCCATGTCGCTGGAACTGCTACGCGTCACCACAAAAAAGACCTCCCCTACTTTTGTGTGTGTCATCCTTGGTAGGAGTACATCTATTCCATGTTTCAGACACTGTTCCGTGATCCTCCAGGCCAAACGAAGTGATATGTCATCGGCTGCATCCAATGGTCTCTTCTTGATGGGGAATACCTCGATTGTGATAAGTGATATATTCAGATCCTGAGCGTTCTGAGAAACTAGAATAGGACTGAGAATCTCTTGTAGTGAGAATATCGGTAGTGTGACATAGAACGTACTGCCTTTATCTAACACGCTTTCTACCCATATACGGCCTCCATGAAGTGTAACTATCTTTTTACAGATGTATAGTCCAAGCCCTAGCCCCTTTCTTGAACTATCGATATCATTATCTGCTTGGTAAAGGTGTTCGAATACCTTCTCACTCTGCTCGGGAGTGATGCCACATCCTGTGTCCTCGACAGAAATGACAAGGAAATTAGGATCGTCATTAAACACCCGTCCTCTTACCATGATAGTCCCGTTTTCCGGCGTAAACTTAATGGCGTTTTCTATGAGGTTGGTAAGGACTTGTTTGATTCTGGCTGGATCTACGTATGCAGGAGGGAGATCTGTTGGGAGATCTGCTGTCATAATAATAGATTTTGCTGTAGAACTAGCACGAAGTGAAGTGATAGTCTCTAGAACTGGATTATTAATAAAGGTACGTTGTGGTTCGACAGATAGCTTTCCTACCTCTGCACGAGTGACCTGCAAAAGGTCGTCGATCATTGAGCGTAGCTGTTTAACATTTCTAAGGGTGATATCGATGTACTCGCTTTGTTCTTGGTTCAGTTCACCAGCCAATCCATCTTTTAAAATTGTCACAAACTGGTAAATTGCTGTAAGAGGAGAGCGAAGCTCATGAGATACATGAGACAGGAACTGATCCTTCAGCTGCAATTGCTGTGCTTGAGCCTGTTCTAGTTCTTCGATCAACCTCCGGCGCTCGATGGCATGTCGTATTGCTCTAATCAGGAGGTTACTGTCTACTTGACCTTTAACTAGATAGTCCTGAGCTCCCTCTCCCACTGCCTTCAATGCAAATTCTTCATCGTTAGTCCCAGTGAGGACTACAACCGGTACGGTTGGTGCAGCAGCGTGTGCACGAATAAACGTATCAAGTCCCTGTGCATCTGGTAACGAGAGATCGAGTAAGCTCACATCAATCTCATTACTTGCAAGAATGCCTAGTCCCGTTGAAAGCCTATCACAGGTCTCTAACTGGAATTTTGTACTACCTGCTTCCGCCAGCATCTCATAGATCAATCTTGCATCACCTGGATTATCCTCTATGAGGAGAACCTTTATTGGTTTGTTGTCCATATTGCGTCTACTCCTGGGGAAGTCTTGCAATCTTGAGCCAGAATTCATCGATTGTTTGAATCACACCAATGAAATGATTTATTTTTAGTGGTTTGGTGATATAGCAATTGGCATGAAGATTATAGCTCCGAATGATGTCTTCTGTTGTCTCTGAAGTAGTTAATACAATTACAGGGAGTCGTTTCAGAGTGTCATCTGCTTTGATTTCGATCAATACTTGACGGCCGTCCTTCTTAGGCATATTGAGGTCCAATAAGACGATATCGGGACGAATTGCGTCTTTATATTTACCTTGTTTTCTTAGGTAACTGAGTGCTTCAATACCATCACGAGCTATATGTAGATTGTAGTTGAACCTTGCTTCTTTGAAGGCTTCTTGTGTAAGCCTCACATCTCCTATGTTATCCTCAACCAGCAATATATCAACAGGTTCGTCCTGTATGTGATTCATGAAGGTTCTTCTCCTTCAGCGGGCACTGTAAAAAAGAAGTCTGTGCCTTCTCCTGGGGTGGACTCGACCCAGATTCGCCCTTGGTGACGCTCCACGATCCTTTTGCATACTGCGAGACCGATGCCAGTACCGGGATACTCTTCGTGTGTGTGTAACCGCTGGAAGATAACAAAAACACGTTCTTTGTATTCTGGGTCTATACCTATACCATTGTCATGTACTGAAAAAACCCATTCTCCATTATTACGAGTTGCTCTGGCGTGAACATAAGGCACTTTATTTCCATGAAACTTAATTGCGTTAGCGATTAGATTCTGAAACAATTGAATTAGCTGAGATGAATCGGCCATTATAGTGGGTAAGGGGTCATGAGTGATAACTGCATTGTTCTCTTCTATTGTTAACTTTAAATTAGCAAGTGCTGTATCAAGTACTGATTCGCAATCAGTTGGCTCAAATGCTTTGCCCCTGGTCCCCACGCGTGAATAGGTCAACAGATCGTTTATCATTCGCTGCATTCGATTGGCTCCATCCACTGCGTAGGAAATGAACTCATCAGCGTCTTCATCGAGCCTGCCTTTGTAGCGACGCTCCAGTAACTGTACGTAGCTGGCGACCATCCGCAAAGGTTCCTGCAAATCGTGCGAAGCTATATAGGCAAATTGTTCTAGTTCGCGGTTGCTTCGTTCCAGAGCCTCTGAGCGTCGCTGTAACTCTCTTTGTGAAATTACACGCTGTGTCACGTCTCTTGCTATAACTAGGATAGAGGATGGCTGTTCGTCGCGATAGAGTATTCGCACTTTAACACTTGTCCAACGAATGCTCCCATCCCTGTGTATGAATTTCATCTCGAAATCGTCAACTTGACGTCCTTCCAATAGATCGGAGAAGAATGTAGTGAAGGCGGGCAAGTCATAGGGATCCAGGGTTACAAGATCTTGGAACCATTCACCTTCTAGTTCCTCGGGATGGAATCCTGTGACTTTCTCTATGGCGGTATTGCATGACATTATTGTTCCGGTTAGGTCTACCAATACGATTGGATCAGGAGCCGAATCAACCAGCAGGCGGTATCTTTCTTCTGAGGCCTTAAGTTGTTCCTCTGCTCGCTTTCGTTCACTAATATCGTGCCCAATACCTAAGCCTGCATAGACTTCTCCATTCCGATACAAAGGGACTCCCAGTGTTTCAACCCAGATAACCTCTCTGGATTTGGTCAGAATGCGAACTTCGTAGGGTCGCTCTAAACCCCCGGTGAACATATTCTCATTAAGTGCTGCTAAGGCACTGTTAAGGTCTTCAGGATGTAGGACATCTGCGAAACTTAGTTTGACTAGTTCCTCCGTCGAATATTCAAGAAGCTCTTTGGTGGAGTCGTTCATATCAAGCACATTACCATTGAGGTCGACAAGATAGACCAGCTGTAGTGGATTATTGAAGATGGCTTTATAGCGCCGTTCCGCTTCTTGTATGGCTTCCTCCGCTTTTCGTCGCTCGGAGATATCACGTGTGACTCCAAGGATTCCGGTGGGTTGGCCATCCTCATCACGTAGAAAACTCATAGTGATCTCCGTCCATACGGTAGATCCATCCTTTCGATTGAGTTCGAGCTCTAGCAAACGGGAACGGAAGGGTTCTTCTATACCTATTCTCTCCTTTTCTATCTCTTCTATGAATATCTGAGTCGCATACTCAGCAGATTCTGGTGTCATCGTGTCTATAACCCTGTGTGTCTTGACTTCTTCAGGCGTAAATCCACGGAGGCGTGTTATAGATGGGCTAACATATGTATATTGTAGATTCAAGTCCATTGTCCATATGACATCCGTAGCGTTTTCAGCAAGAAGTCGGTACAGCCTTTCACTATCCCTTAGGGCTTCTTCAGTGCGTTTCCTTTGCGTAACGTCTTGAGCAATGCCTAGTCCTTTATATTCTCCATCACCTCTTTCAAGTGGAATACCAAAGGTTTCTATCCAAGCGATCTCCCCATTGGGAAGAACCAGCCGGAGTTCAACAGGATCTCCCATTCTGCCAGTTTCCATTACATCTGCAACAGCTTGAAATGCCTTGGGAAGGTCTTCTGGGTGCACTATGTCTTGAAAAAAGACTTTGCCAATATCCTCGCGAGTGTAGCCGAACCTCTCCATTGCACAGTCGTTGGCTTCGAGGAATCGTCCGTGTTCATCATTTATATAGACCATCTGTAGCGGGTTTTCGAATATTGCTGTGTATCGTAACTCGGCTTCCTTTCGGGCGTCTTCCGCAAGCTTTTGTGCTGTGATATCACGACCAACACCGATAATTCCAATGACATTGGCATTCTCATCCCTTAGGGTTCCTGTATTCCATTGATATACTGCGAGTGTATCATCCTTTGTTACAAGATGATTCTCTATCTGTAAACTCTGACTGGTCTCAATACCGTTTGCCAGGGCTTCGTTTAAAGTAAGCCTGTCTTCTTGGATGAGTAACTCGGCGAGAGGTTTTTCCATTAGCTGTTCTGCAGATAGCCCTGTGACCATTTCCAATCTTCTGTTCCAAGTGACCAAGCATCCATTTGGATCGACAGTACAAATAATGTCGGGGATGGTCTCCATAATATGTTCTTGTTCCATCATCACTCTGATGAGGGTGGTCTGTGCACGCTTCCGCTTTTCAGTCTCTTCCCGTAGCTGTTTACTGAGTCTGTCTAATCTGGCTTCGCGCTCTACCAACAGCTGTTGCCCATGCTTATATTCTTGTGACTGACCACCGTTGGTTGGTTTGGTGGTTATCTCAGATACTGCTTGGAAGTCTAACAATTGTTTTCGCGTTTCCTCGAGCTCCATGATGAGCTGGGCTTTTGTCTTGCGTCTATCGTTCATCTTACTTGCCTCCAGGAAGAGAGTCATGGATGATGTTTGTGACATTTCCTACATCAACCTAACCTGGCCTCTACATTGACGCTGATGTGTCCGGAGCAGTCGCCTCAATACTCGTAACTGTTTGGCACCGTGCCACCTATTAAGCACCGTGATAGATGTTTAACTTCAGTATACTTCTGACCGCCATTATACTCAATCATTAATACTGAAAAGTACGTTATTGTATAACACATTAGTATACTAGACGTATCGAACATTCTCTAGATCTAATACAATATAAATAAATTATCTATATGGGCGACTGCTGAGCATTTACATTGAATACCAAGAATACTGCTAAGATTATATTTAATACCCTGTTACCTATCTTGCTTGAATAAGAAATAATCAGAGGATTTGTGAGTTTCTGTCACTTGAACTTACTACCGTAGTCATGCCATAATTTGGTTGTAAACGGATGTGTGGGTGTGGGATTGTGTATGTACACGTATCCGGATTACGTGTTAGTGGCGGTAGTGAAATCCGTTGAAACATTGGCCTATAAACGCTTGTTAATGTCCGCAGTAACCATGGCGGCGCTTGTTCTATGCCATAGAGATGGTGTTTCTCGGATTTTCCATGGGCGCGCTATAAAGATATTGGTTGGAAAGAAGACAACTGTGGACATACCTGTTTCTCCCAGCAAACATACGTTGTTCATTCTACTGGTTGCCTCCGTTCTCGCAATCCCAATGATCTTTTTCTATCCATCAATTGTGCAAGCAGATGGTGGTCCCCATGAAGGATCGTTTTTCAATAAGGGGGTTGACGCTTGTGCTGGATGCCACCGGGCACATACTGGTGGTGCGGAGAAGTTACTTGCTGGATTTTCTCAAGTTGGATTATGCTATTCTTGTCATGGTGGTGGTGGTACCGGGGCCGATACTGATGTAGAGAATGGTGTCTATCTGGCTGACCGTAGTCCCTGGGATGAAGCACCTGCTTCTGAGAATTGCGCTGGTTTGCGTGCCGGAGGATTTGAGTATGCGGTGATGGATCCTGACTTAGACGGCATTCCAGAACGATTGAAGGTCTCCTCCTCCCATTCTGTCGATGGTAGCAGTCATATGACTTGGGGTGCAGGGCCCATTAGTGCGTCTCCCAGCCCTGGGATTCACATGTCTTTAGTATGTACTAGTTGTCATAATCCTCACGGCAACGGTCTGTATCGCATGTTGAAACCAATACCTCTGGGTATGCCTACTGATCCCGGTTACGATGAGGTAGAAGTTACTGATGAAGAGTTAAAGAAGTACACGATAACATATACTTCAGACAATTATCGCGACATTTCATATATCCCTGAGGAACTGGGAGCGTGGTGTTCTCAATGTCACACCAGATATCTGGCTGGTTCTGGTGCAGGTAGTACCAATTCTGGGGATGCCATCTTCACCTATCGTCATACTACAGACAATCGTAGCCTCACATGCGTGAGGTGCCATATGGCGCATGGAACATCATCCGAAATGGGGCCCTATTCGGGACGTGTGCCATGGCCTGATAGGAGTTCATCTCCTACAGGAGATGCGCGAAGTTCTCTATTGAGTAGCGATAATAGAACCTCTTGCGCACAATGTCATCTTGATGAAAACGGCTATGTGATTGGTTGTGGGGACATGAATGCTTCTTGTCATAAGCCATTTAGTAATGGATCACACGATGCCCATTCAGAGAAGGCATATGGACCTCAAGTGGATGATTGTCGTAGTTGTCACGTTACAGCGGAACATAACGGGATGATAGATTTCGAGAGAGACGTAGGTCTTAATGATACTGGCGTCTGTGATCCCTGCCACAGTCGTGGAGGGGCTCTTGATGGTGTGAATCACGTTGTTATTGGAGCCAAAGTAAATTGGGCAACAGGTGTCTATGATGCCACTGGCAACCTTATTCCTGAGAAAAAAGACTGGTGTTTAGGATGCCATGATGGTGAGCCAGCTGAAGTGAATGGAACACTTGCTCCAGATATTGCGGGTGATAATTCTACATATGGCTATAATATCTCCGGCCATGGAGCAATGGGCACTAGATGCACCGAGTGCCATGATATCCAATTGACCCATTTTGATGGAGAACCCCGGACCTATGCTTTTGTTGCACTAGATCAGGGACCGCAACTATATAATGATGGGTATCGTTTACGTAAGGTGGATGGTAACTGGGCTATGGATGTTCCACGTCAGGTATCGAGGACTTCTACATATGATAACGCCGATTTTGCATTGTGCTACTCTTGCCATCCAGAGGAACGCCTTGTTGGCGTGCCCACTGACTATCGCTATCAGTTCGGAAGAGAACCCGTGATTTGGATTGATGAAGGGGAAGTCGGTACCAACTTCCGCAACGAGCAGCCTATTGGACATGGATGGCGTTATGTTGGAGGCCCCGTAAATTCTCACTGGACGCATCTAGACCTCATCTATAATATTGAGGACTGGGATTCTGACAGGGAAAGTGACTCGGACTCAAACGGTACACTTGATTCTGCATTTTCGTGTGTCACGTGCCATGACCCTCATGGTGCAAGGAGTGAGAATGGTACGTTAACTCCAGAGATGACACGAGGTGATCTGAATATCACCTCTGGATTAGATGCGGAATATGGTCCCTATCGGTATATTGGTAGCGATGACTACTTATATCCTGGAGGAGACCTTTATTGTGATGCCCGTGGGTGTCATGGCAGTCTGCTTATGGCATACTACCGTGAACCAATTTAAAAAATCTGCTATACTCATTGTTGGTGTAAGGGACATTTTGGTATTTTAGGAACAGGGGCTTCAGTCTGGATATGACTTCTGGCGAGGGGGAGGTGAAGGTCCAGATGAAGAAGATTGTTATTGCTGCCACTGCACTCTTGAGTGCTAGTCTGGTGTTTGTTGGTATAGCGTTAGCAGAGGTCTCTCCTCATCAGGAAACGTTTGGATCAACTCCGGATGCATGCGCTGCTTGTCATAGAGGGCATCTTGGTGCAGATGGAAACCTAATAGGGCTTTCTTCCAATTCGCTGTGTTTGGCATGTCATGATGGAACCGGGGCCGACAAAACTGCTTCCACTCATTCGAATGAGGGCCTTGTACCTCCGCAAGATGATTTTTCGCTAGAATGCACTGATTGTCACAATCCTCATGGTTATTTAGCCAACCTTTCGCATGTACGACAAGAGATCAATGGCCAAGACATATTCTTCACCAGTTTAACAGGACCAAATTCATTCGATGAGGACAGTGGTGATTCTGATGAAACTGACGATGTATGTGTTACCTGTCATATTGGTGAGACAAGTATGGGACATATAGGAGGCCTTCACAGTGGGGTGGAGGGGGATCAGAGAGGCAACGATTGTACATCATGTCATTCTCATAATGATGGATTCATGCCATAGGTAGAATGAATTGGTGTTTAGACGGTTATACACAATTCTCTTTGCTTCTCCCTGTAGGTGAAGTATAAAGCCTTTTTTTAAATATTTTTTAAGTCCAGTTGATAAGTGGGGTAGTATATGAGAATTGCTTCTGGATATTTAGATATATTACCTATTTGATGAGTTCTTCATACCTCTTATTTTCGTCATATTATGTTTGCATGCAGAATTAGCATGATTTAGCTACAAAACATAGGGCAAATCTGATTTAAAAGGGACAAATGGTCTCATAGAGTTCCGACTTCGTCTTCGTAGTCCAGAATGAAATCTACTTTTTATTGGTGCTCTATGAACATCGTAAGACGTGCCTCTAGTTCTCGCTGTCTTACTGTTAGTGTTAGGTCTCCACGGGTCTTTTCAAGTATACCACGCACAACATCGGTTGTTCTTCTTAATCCTCCGGTTATAGCGTCGGGGAAATCCATGGTGACAAGAATATTATAAATATCATCCATGTAGGACAACAGAACTTCACAATGTTCTATGCTACCGGTCCTCATTGAGTCGAGCAGGTGCCGGCGCAGCTCTCCTGCTGCTTCTCCCATTCCATTTAGATAGGCTGGGTAGTTTACTCCTACCACCTGGGGTGTTGGGATGGGGTTGTTGGTAACCAAGGCTGCAGTTATGCATGCCTCCGCATATTCTTTCTGTGCATCATGAACGAATCCACCAGACAGGAGGTCTCCATAGGTTGCTAAGGTCTCGTTCACTTCCTGAAGCAATTTATGGGCATTCTCTCTGATTGATTGGCTGATATCGTGTTCACCACGATGAGTAGCTCTGATTGCCTGAGCACTGTGACGAATCACTTCTCGACAATTACGTAGACTCTTTTCACGTGCAATATCTTTTGCTGATAAGCAGGAACGAATCTCCTGTGCGATATCATCTAGATTTGAAGTTGCCTTTCCTATGACTACACCTCCCTTGTAGGATCGATGGTACTAGCGTCACTATAGTCTATTACCAACTCCTATTTCTGTCTGTTAATAATGTATATTATTGGATGTATCTCTTATACTGCCATATAAATGCAATATCCAAAGCCCTATGAACGGATAGGGTTATCATGATTTGTATTATCTAATAAGGACATCTCGGAGTGATTCTAGCTAACATTTTTATGTTCCACTGAGCCCATAAGGAGAATAAGGTTCTTAGTGGCTTCGTAAACGTTCGTGGCCAGTGTGGCTGCACTGATTATGGCTATAGCCTTAGCTCCTGCCTCTACCACATCAACGATGTTGGTTTTATTTATCCCTCCAATAGCCACCAGAGGAACAGACAGTTCTTGGCTCACTTCTTTTAGTGTATCGATTCCTGCCAACCTGAATTGCTCCTTTGATTCGGTGGGATAGATCGAACCGACCGCGACATAATCGGCACCTAATAATTGCGCATGACGAGCTTCGGAGAGGGTAGAAGTGGAGCATCCAATGATAGTATGTATTGGTAATAACTGGCGAGCTTCTGATATGGGCATGTCGCCTTGTCCCAAATGAATACCATCAGCATTACAAGCTAGTGTCCTATCAATATGATCATTGATGATAAACAATACGTTGCTCCTGGTACAGAGATGCCTCATATTTCGTGACAGTTCCAGCGATGCAGAATCTGTTTGGCGCTTATCCCTCAGCTGAATGATGGAAGCTCCGCCCTTGATTGCTTGTTGTGTAATTCCGATAACATCGCGATCGTGCAAGATCTGAATATCGATTATTACGTACAACCCCCGGAATCGCAGCAATCTATCTTTCCTCAACAACTTAAGGACCAGTTGCTTTTCGAGCTCATAAACTCTGAACCTCATCTGTTGGAAAACCGACGGATTAGGAGATGAGATATCGGAGTATATTTTAGCGGATTCCTCCAATACTCTGAGAGCCTCCTGGGCCCTTCTACTATTAGCAATTGCTGCAGATGTAAGGTCTCTATGTATTGTATCGGGACCATCTTCCGTATGCGCACCAACATCTCCAGATGACTGGCGCGCTTCTAGCAGTTGATATAGAAGATGGTTGCTTTTAGGCAATTGATGGCGAAGTGTTCTTAATTCCAAAGAAAGGTCTTTATCTTCTAGAAGGAATCTAGCAAAGTCCTCAAGAATTCGCAGTGCCTCGCTAGCGCGGTCGATGTTAGCATCAATTACTCGCAATATATTAGACATAACTATTATAAACCGAATCTTTGTATTTTCTAGATCAGATTGAATAGAACAATACAGAACAGAATACTTGACGAAGCATTGAGATTATTTAATACTGAGGATTTATGGGAGGACATGGTCTTCATTTATTTATAATGTCACTAGCAAGGGGATCTTAAGAGGAAATTGAGATGGCTTCTCATGAAAAACGGTAGATTAGACTTCCTTAATTCCAGGTTGCAGATCTTTAACTGCCTCAGGGAGGTGTCCTTCACGAGCGGACTGAATCATATCACTAATCTGTGAAGGAAGTTCTTCCCCTGATCGTTTGAATCTGTCCTCGACCCATCTACCAATATTGCGGGGGTCCTTGTAATAGTCTGGACCGGGGTTGTCTGGCGAACCTGATTGACTCCAAACGTCTGATATCGACTTATGAAGAGCAAAACTGGAGATGAGCCGACTCATACTTTTGCTCCCACATCTACCACAGACAGCATCTATAGATGAATCTACACTCCGGGTAAAGAAGCTTTGTTTTTGATGACAATCATTGCAACAAAATTCATACACAGGCATACTAGATCACCCTAATCCGACAGCTCAGATTGTGCCGAACCATCACCAAGCCCATCGTCTTGTATGTCGGTCACTACATTCTGCCAAGATTCCCCTTTATCTATCCTTTCCATCATCTCTTGGTATTCTGGGCCTATTTCCTGTTCTGAAGTACCTTCCATCTTTCTTGACCATGTGGCTAATGCCCTAGAATCATTTGCCATCATTCCTTTAACAAGATCGTTATCAGACAAGATGTCATCATATACATCTTTATAGGTCTTTCTTACCATAAAACTTGAGAACAGCCGTATTTGTTCTGTGCTGCCACAATGTATACAGGGACGAGCTGTCGATTCCGATGGTACCTTGACATACACTGAAGACTTACGATTACAGCTATTGCAGCGATACTCATATATAGGCATATTACAGCTTCGATCCCCAATAAATTCTTCAATTGAACGTAATTTTAGCATGGTGCGTCCTAGCTGTGCAAGCAGAAAGCGGAACCTATTCATAGCTGAACTTATATATAAATCATATTGTGTGCAACTTGGATAGGTGATAAAGGTTGTCAGTATGAAATAAGATAAAAAAGCTAAAGATAGTTATGTTGAAGATAACAGAAGAGCTATGGTATCATAACCTATATTTAATACTAAAGGAGGTTAGCCTATGCCAATATACGTAATGCTTTCAAGTCTCACGGATGAAGGAAGGAAAACCATCAGAGATAATGCGGACAGAATTAAAGAGGTAAACACTGAAGTTGAGTCAATGGGGATCAAGATATTGGCTCAGTATGCTTTGCTAGGTCCTTATGATTTCTTGAATGTATTGGATGCGCCTTCTGATGCGGCTATATCTAAAATGGCTATAGAAATTGGTGGCCGTGGGACATTGAGGACTATGACGATGTCTGCTATGGATATTGATGGCTTTGTGGCTGGATTGAAGAAGAAATGATTTCTTGTATGAGAAAGCTTCTGATACTCGTGTTGATGGGGATCGATATCATATTATGCAGTTACTCAGTAACAAATATTACGGAAGTCTCAGTTTTAAATAGCATTTTCAATAACTTCTATGCGAGATGGTGTGAAGTCTTGGTCTAATTCCACTGCTACTACGTCCAATCGCCAGTTAGTCGGTGACATGTTGTGGCATTGGAGGTATGCTAAGGCGAGTGATCTTAATCGGTGTTTCTTCTGGGGGGTTAATGCGTCTTCTGGGATCCCAGTATTGGAGCTTCTCCTGGTCTTCACTTCCACAAAGACCAGACAATCCATATCCTGAGCGATGATATCGATTTCACCTATTGAACATCGGAAGTTGGTCTCTATGATCTTATACTTTAACTTCTTCAGATGTTCAATGGCCAGTCTTTCCCCCAAGGTGCCGATGGACTTACGATAATTGTTCATGATAGTGTTATCCTTGATTAGTGAATTGTGCTCTGTTAATTGTATGGATTCTTATGCAACCAATACAAGAATCATAACTCAAGGTTGGTGCAGTCTTTCACCTGCTTCTAGGAACTGTTGCTTACGATGTAGTGAGGTGTGCGTGATTGTTGCCGCACGGTTCACTGAAGTCCTGGTAGAGAGGCGTTGATATTGGGACTAGTGATGAAATAAGTAGATTTACGTTTGTTGATGTGAGCAATGATACTGAAACGGTGCAATCTTAGGCCAGCAGGTCTTAGGTTGCATCGTTTTATTTAAAAAAGCATTGAGGGATAATAACCAACTGGCGGAATATGGTGGTACTGATATGGACATGAGTTATGGTGAAGAAGACCGAAGTTAGGAATGTACGTGGTACGTCTCGCATAAAGGGGGGGCATACCCAGGGGAGTAAATCTAGTGGGGAGGGGAAGTTGATAGCTGGAATTGAAGGAACCATACAACATATAGATGCTGATTCGGTTGTGATCAAAGTGAACGGGATGAGTTTTAAGGCTAATTGTCCTAGTTCGACTATAAGTCGATTGCGTGGCATTGGAAGTAAGGTCGAGCTATATACACATCTTATCGTAAGAGATGATAACCTGAGTCTTTACGGGTTTGCAAGCTCCGAAGAGGTTGCGTTGTTTACTGATCTCATTAGTGTTGGAGGGATAGGGCCTAAAGTGGCACTATCAATGCTATCCACGATGAGCGCGGAGAATCTAGCTGCAGCTATAGCTAGTGGGGATATTGGTCTGCTTACCCGAATGCCAGGCTTAGGTAAAAAGACTGCCGATCGACTCGTGTTGGAGCTAAAGACTAAAATGAAAAGGAATTGGTCCACGGTGGGAAGACCTATTTCAGTTAAGGATAGTACAGATGTTTTGGAGGTGTTAACCAACTTGGGTTATTCTATTAATGAAGCTACTGCAGCATTAGGATCCTTGCCGGATGCTGAAACATTGAGTTTAGAAGACAAGATTAGGATGGCGTTACAGTACTTGGGTGAAAGGGGATGATGGTGGGAAGGAAAGGAGAATGCAGATGAAAGTATTGTGGACTGTGGGGGTTGTGGTGGTTGTACTTCTGTCTGCGATGTCATTGACTGCGGGTTGTGGGGGGGGGAGTAGTTTGATTATCGAGTTGATTAAGAAGGTGCCCCATGATAGTTCCACTGTGGACTTTATGGATATTGAGATGTTGCGAGATGATCCGGATTTTGAGGAGGTATATCAAGATTGGAAGATAGCATATGATCTGCAGGGTCAATATGGTATCAACAGTGATCAAGTTGAA
>JAXHVC010000007.1:0-3953 GCA_034189315.1 Chloroflexota bacterium
CGTAAGATGTTTAGTATCACCAACGGCCTCTATATCTGTGGTGCGAAAACACTTCTGACATGACGCGAGTCGAGGGCTAGGCGGAGGCGCCAAGCCTAAGAAATATGGCTTTATCTGTACCATCCCCGCCGTCGTAAGGAGAAGCGTAGGATCCCCATGCGGTACCAATGACGAACTGGGAAGAATCTTGTGCCCTTTCTCCTCAAAAAAACGAAGGAATATCGATCTGATTTGATCACTTGTCATCACGGAATTCTCCTAAAACTCAGAGGGTATGCTCCGTCTACCTGCATATTAGCAATAGGTTTTATAGAGCACCAGGTACAAAGCGCCCAGACATCTTACGTTTACTATACACGGTTGCAGTATATTAGAAAGCGTCCATTCGGGCAAGGCAACTCAGATACTTATTATCACACTACTTAAAATCACACAACATATTAAGGCGAACCCTTTCTGTTTTAGTAATAATCTTCATGTAATCGTTCACTCAATGCGTCATTGCCATCACTGTACCCGTGCTCACGATGACATTGTGACACAGTCTGTTTCTTTATGTGAGCGATGGCTCACGTCTATACAAAAAAATATGAAGGAGGGGTAATGGTCTTCTTTTTTACAGTCCCATAGCACAGCAATTGCATGGGTAGGTCCATTGTCCCTCATAATTCAAGAGTACACACCTTGTTTTTAATTTGTTCCACTCTGTTTTCTTACCCAATTAAAAGTGTCTTTTTAATAACAAACATAGGTAAGCAGAAAAGGCGCATCCGAATACAATTTTCTATACAACTCGATTGTTATTTTATGGAGGTAAACGAAGGAATAGTACCTTGAAAACAGCAAACACATGGTATAAAATTGCCTTCAAACGAGGCATTCACATTGATGATTTAATGTTAATGGATGAAAAGTGGTGACATTGACTGGGAAGTATGTAAAATAGATTAAATTAACATTTTACTATCTCTTTCTATTCAATGTTAATCCTGGTGGTGGAAGTTTATTAAAATTAATACAAGGTCATTTGGGGGTCGATGCTAGGAGTTTTAGCTAGCACACCTCCTTTTTTATGGCATCCATCCTCGTATGCATACTGGATGGGAGGGCACCTAATACTGCTGGAATTGTGGTTATTGGTAGGTGATTAGATACAAACTATATGATCAATCATAAACTAAATATCTCGCATAAGCCATAGTATAGTGTTCAGTTTGTATTATAGAGAGAGGGGGCGCATAACATCTTGAAGCTAATAAGATTATCCGGATTACCACGGCTTCCATTAGCAGTGGTTATAATGGCTATCATAATCATAGGCGTTGTACCCACCCAGGTATATGCATTTGGTGGACAAGACTGTGATTCCTGCCATGTGGATATAGGTACCAGTGCTAAGATGATTATCGATTCTCAAGACATTCAAGACAAGCTGGATGATTCCGTTCACCGCCATGTCTCATGTAACGATTGTCATGGACAATTCGAGGCAGGAGCCGAGCGCGGTAATTTATCTATATCCCAAAACTGCGGCACTTGTCACTCAAGCCAATACCAGTTATACGCCAATAGCATTCATGGCCAATCAGTTGTCGAAGAAGATAAACCAGATCACCCCAGCTGTATAGATTGTCATAGTTCTTCAGATGATGCCAATCCTCATGATATTCTTGCGGTTCTTGACGATGATTCAAGCGCATACAGAAAGAATGTCCCAGATACATGTGGCAGCTGTCATGCTGATGAAAACATGATGGCACCTTACGACCTTGATACATATGTAGTCCTTGGCTATGAGAGGGACTTTCATGGTAGAGCAGTGCTTTTCGATGGCGCTGAAATCAAGGACAAAATGCCAGCCACATGTGTTGATTGCCATGAATCTCATTATGTACAGTCTTCCGATTCCCCAGCTTCGCCCGTATATAAAGACAACCAGGTCTCCACGTGTCGCAGGTGTCATGAAGATGCATCTGAATCAATAATACGTGGTTGGATGGGACATAGTGAGCCCACAGGAACCCATTTTCCTGTGGTCTATTATCTTAGTTGGGTATACCGAATCATGGTACCAAGTGTACTATTGTGGGGATCGACTCATGTCGTTCTACATTTGGCTCGATCATTGCGAAATCGTAGTAAGAAGTAGGTGACAGAAGATGATGATATGTGCTACCGTTAAGGGGGTAATAAATGCAAACTGAAGTTCGTGAATACTTCCTACGATTTGATATATCTCAAAGGATCCAGCACTTTATTCTGTTCATATCTTTTACTGTATGCGGACTTACAGGCCTTCCTCAGAGGTTCTACTACATTGAATTCTGCCAGGATTGGATCAACCTACTGGGAGGCGGAGGCAATGTACGCACCATACACCACGTTGCAGCTGCAACATTATTGATAATAGGAATTTACCATCTCCTAGAAATATTATTTAGGGCCGTAGCATTGCGCAAAGGTTCTATTGCCATGATCCCAACACCTCATGATGGCATAACAGTGCTTCAAAACTTTAAGTACTTCCTAGGAAAGCGTTCCGAACCACCCGAATTCGATCGTTATAATTACATGGAAAAGATGGAGTATCTTTCCGTCATTTGGGGAATTCTCGTTATGGCGGTAACCGGATTAATGCTTTGGTTTCCTGAAGAGACCTCTCACATCTTTCCCGGTCAGGCATTACCTGTCGCCACCGTTATACATGGATGGGAGGCAATCCTTGCAGGATTATACGTAGCAATAGTCCATATGTATTTCGCCCACATAAGGCCAGAGGCTTTCCCAATGGACCCCATGATGTTCGATGGTAGGATTTCTCCACATCATTTAGCAGAAGAACACCCTCGTGAATTCGAACGCGTCACAGGAAAGACTTCACATCATGACGATACGCCTGCAAATCAGCATAATTCCAGCAAGGAGTCACACACTAAGAAGAAATAACCGTTTTTGCCGAGAGCTTGCAGTGATTTCGGAGAATATAACGTCTATACTCATATATGGTAATGGAAGCAGAGGGGTGGTTGTAGCATGAGTAAAATTATTCGACATTTGTCAGTTTCAGTTATCTTAGTGTCGGTATTGCTTGTTATGTTTTCTGGATTGGCTTGCGATGTCAAAAGTCCTGAAAGCATCTCGGTTACACCTACGGTTTTTGAAGTTGAACAAGTGGGTGACACAGTTCAATACAAAGCCACAGGTGTTTATCCTGATGGTGATACTGAGGGTTTAACGGCAGAGGTTGTTTGGACAAGCTCAGATACCTCTGTTATATCCATTAGCAAAGGTGGATTAGCCACTGCAGTGGGAACCGGCAAGGCAAGTGTAACCGCGATATTGAATTCATCTTCTGGTGTTATTCGCAGTAACCCGGTTGAATTAACTGTGGTGAACGATGCACAAGATGTAGCACCGGGTTCTGTTATCACCCCTATCCCGGCGGATCACCCCACAAGAAATTGTAGCCTTTGTCACTCCATTGCTGTTCAGGGGACAACTCAATGGCCATCAGGGCATGGGGCTTACTCTGATAGCTCCTGCACACTATGTCATCAACTTTCAACAGAACCCACCGCAGAGGATGAACCATCTGTCACTCCTGATCCTCCGGCAGACATCCCCAAAGAACACCCAATAAATAATTGTGCATTTTGTCACGACTCTGGTTATGCCGATACTCCAATTTGGCCAGCCGGACATGATGCTCTACCAGACGATTCATGCACACTTTGTCATAGCGTTTCGACTGATTCATCGGGTTATAGCATCATACCCAATCCTCCGACATTTCGGCCGCTTGAACATCCTGAGAACAGTTGTACCTTCTGCCATGCCTCCGGATTGGCAGGTTCATCAATTTGGCCATCTGAGTTACAGAGAACCTGACTAAGATATATCGACTTGGAGATACAGAAGTTATTGGAAATAATAAAATAAACCTCTGTATAGAG
>JAXHVC010000070.1:0-3728 GCA_034189315.1 Chloroflexota bacterium
GTAGCATCCTCAACTTCAAAGTTAGTATTGGGTTCCTTGGCCAACTTTTCTCTCACTCCCCGTACATCTCTAGGACTATCTACAACGTGCAGCACCCTGATATGATCGTCACTCATCTCCGGAACTCCTTATGCATATTTTCTTTACACCAAGTAAGGCCGCTATGATCAAGCAACATAAGAGTAGGGGGAGGGCCATGGCTCTCTTTGGGAAGAAACGAGTCTTTTCTATAACAACCTTGAATACTAGGTAAAACCTCTCTTCGCAACGATGGACACAGGTGAATACCAAGAAGAATCATACAGTTTATATAATACATCCATTATCCTAAGTCAAGTTTATGAGATTCTCAGTTTATTAACGGTACTGCATTAGGAAATACATTGGGCATCTAACAGTCCTCCACACGTCTTGTTTTACGAAGGACATAGCACATGATTCTCTATCCTCATAAATAGCAGCATATTTCCCTAGCAATCCATTCGCCTGACCGAGTCTTATAACAATGAGAGGAATCCCTTTCGTCAATCTATACTGCAGCGTACATCCCCTTAATAGACAATTCCATCAAGTTAGAGATGAGTTTTTATGGTATGGAATCAGTCTGTAACGTGGATTGATAGATTCATAATTCCTGGTTTTACGGAAGAAGAGAATCAGAGACGGTAAAGTTAAGAACTCTCCCTAACTGAGATAGGCAGCATGCAAAAAGTGTAAGCAAGTCCAATAAGAAACGAGCTGAGACTGTTTACCGTATGGGGAGAACGCATAAAAATCGATGGTAATATCCTCTACCATTGAGATCAAGTTGTTGGCATTTCGCATGAAATCGTACCTGTAACCAGAGGTTAAATAGCCTACAGTTACAGAGCAAAAGACACGGTCGTATCCTCGTGTTCACAGAAAGAACCAAGCGAACCATGCTCAGAGCAGAGATGAAGGAGCGTATCTATACGCTTTGATGCTATGTGGCAAGCTTTTGTCTGATTATCGAATACTTATATGAAGCACCCAACGCTCCAAGCGCATGCTCCCATTTTGAATAGACCGGTACACCGGCCTGATCCAGTGTGCGTGCGAACTCTGGCAGAGGAGATAGCGATTGACTGTAAGTCCATAGAGCAATCGGCTTCGAAGTCTTTTTCTTCAAATCGATGAAGACCTCTGGTGCACCCAAACCTAGACCAACATAGGTGACTATTGCCAAACAATCAACATTGTCGTCATTAACGACCATCTCCAGAACCTGACGGTACATGGCCTCGAAGTCATCAGCGACAGGCATGGCAGGCCCCAAATCAACCGGATTCTTGGACAAGGTGGGGAAAATGTTACTCAGCTTAGACATAGTTTCGGATGAAAGCTCTGCTGGAGTTAATCCTGCCGCAACTGCAGCATCTATCCCCATCACTCCAAAACCACCAGTAAACGTAACAATAGCAACCCTATTACCCGAAGGTAACGGAGTATCATGAGAGAATATCTTGGCAAACTCCAATAGCTCAACATGACTATCCACTCGTATTATTCCCGCCTGCTTAAGCGCAGCATCATATATATGGTCCTCACCAGCAAGCGATCCAGTGTGCGATGCCATAGCTTTGGCGCTTTCCTTACATTTGCCAGGTTTCAGAACGAGCACAGGCTTTTTCGCAACTACATTTCTAGCGGTCTGAACAAAACGTCTACCATCTTTAACATCCTCAAGATGCATAGCTATTACTTTGGTCTGAGGATCACTACCGAAATACTCCAGCATGTCGCTCTCATCTACATCGCACTTATTACCAACATCACAGATCTTACTGATACCATAACCCCAGTCCTGCAAAGGCAACGCCTGCGGCCCGACCAATCCTGTTTGGCCAAAAATCGCCACCGATCCCGGATATACCTTCTCGTATTCCAGCAAATAGGGATTGGTCATTAATCCATTCGCTGTATTGTGCAAACCAATTGTATTAGGACCTATAAGGCGTAGCCCAGCACTCCTGGCAATTTTGACGATGTCCTGCTGTAATTTGGCTCCCTCCTCAGCCCTTTCTGCAAAACCGTCAGATACAATAATGCCTGCCTTCACTCCCTTTTCAACACACTCTTCGACAATTCTGGGAAAGGCTCGATACGAAGTCATGATTATGGCTAAGTCGACTGGCCCTGGTATAGACTCCAAAGAGGGGTAGGCTTTAATACCCAGCACATCTTCAACGGAGGGGTTAACAGGATATATCCTTCCTGGAAATCCGAATTTCTGTAACTGCATTACGACAACATACCCACCAAACCACGATTGTCTCAGTGATCCAATTACAGCAACACTTTCCGGTTCAAACAATGATGCAATGCCATCTAATCCAACATGATCCCCTTGAGATTGGTGCACAATACCCCCTCCTCATTCAAATCCAATAATCCTGCGACTTTTAGGTTTAATGGAATATTCCTTGTATCTCTATTTCGTGAATTGGAAATGTTCTTTTGCTAATATGACCATAATCCTTCGCATACCGTTTGCCAGTATAGCATAGTCTCACGAAGCAAGCTACAATCCATAGCTATACACTAGAATTATTATTTGCCTATTTTTTAATATGCCTCCCCATTTTTATCATCACCATTATGGTTAACATTATATTAATACTAACAAGCTGTATTTCTGCTCATATCAACAGACATTTTTATATGTTCTAAGAACAATCATGAACTTAATACTGTATTTGACACTAATTCTATTCTATCTGTCGGTAAGATAGGTTAAACACTCATACCGGATGTCGGGAACTACCCAACTATAAAGTATGCAAATACGTATTGACCAATCCCCCTATCCAAGCTAGAGTATGTGATGTAAGAGTGGGCTCGATATCCCATTAGGATGTTAGCCTATATCGCTCTCTATCTATTTGATTCAAGGTCTGATTATGATTAGAGAGATTAGCAAGACAAACTTAATTACAACCCTCCTGTTCGGCATTATGCTGGCAATTGGGATTGCCTTAGCAAGTGCTGGATCTGCTCTCGCCGATGGTGGACCTCATCAAGGTCTCAACTTCGGCACAACCCCAGACGGTTGCGCTGGATGCCATCGAGCTCATACAGGTGTTCAGGATAACTTGCTCAACGCCGGCAACACACAGGCAGAATTCTGCTTCAGTTGTCACGGCAGTGGTGGTACCGGTGCCGATACCGATACCCAAAACGGCATCTACTACTCTACTCGTACCACAGACTTCGATGAGGGTGCCCCTCCTTCTGTTGACGATGCTAGCCTTCGCGGCGGTGGTTTCTCCATGGCCCATATGGATACAGCTGCCTCTGGCACCCTTTCTACTACTGCTACCACCTCTACTCACTCCATCGATGGTTCAAGTGGTATGATTTGGGGCGCCGGTCCCATCAATCCCTCCTCTGATCCAGGTGATACTTTAACTTCTCTTGTCTGCACCAATTGCCACAACCCTCACGGGAATGGCAAATACCGTATACTCAGACCCTATCCCATTGGCATGCCTCAGGACCCCACACCTTCTGCCATAGACGTCCCTGATGATGCCTCTGAGGGGCTCTGGGCCACTACTCAATCTGCTACCGATCAAGACGGGGGAGCCCTTTCTATTATCGATCCCGACAATAGCATCGATCTCGCCTTCAATAACTCCGTAGCCAATGCTACCGCCAATTTCGGTGATATCGATGCAACTTGGAATTTCTCTGCATTTGAAGACTCG
>JAXHVC010000071.1:0-2148 GCA_034189315.1 Chloroflexota bacterium
TGATACTGTTATTGATAAAAAGAATCCCGATGTCCATAGAAATACAAAGATGGTGAAATAGTCTATCAGGGATTGAGTTTGCATCTGGAGTGACATCTCCTGATCTCCCCCGCTCAAGCCTCCAACCAGAAGTACGGTGAGGCTTGTGCCGAGCACAATGAGGAAAGCCACTCTCCTTAGGTTCATCAAGTCATCGAGAGTCTTACTCATGATGACTTGGAATTTCATTTCTCCTCCATAGCTACAGTCTTGCGATAGACGTCCTCAAGACTAATTCGTTCTTCACTGAAGTAATCTAGTAGTGCATTGAGTTTGAATACTGTCTTGGCCACTCCTAGTTTCAGCGCGTCTCCATCCTCGTTGACCAGATGGATGAATCCTTCATCATCAATCCAGCTATCCTCCACACATCCTTCTTGCTTCAAGGCTACCAGCACCTTCACATTCTTGGATGTCTTGAGAACGTAGTGGTTTTGAGTGAACGTCTTCTTTAAGCGATCTATGGAGTCCTCTGCCACTATCCTCCCATGATCGATCAGTGTAACAGAATCAACTAATTGTTCCAGCTCTGAAAGAATGTGGCTACTGATGAAGATTGTAACCTTACGCTCGTGACAGATCTGTTTGAGGTTATCGATGATTTGCATTCGACCCGTAGGGTCCATATTTGCTGTTGGTTCATCGAGGATCAGTAGCTCTGGATCATGAATGAGGGCTTGTGCTAGTGCGAGTCTTTGTCTCATACCGGCGCTGAAGCCTTTCACTTTAGTATGAGCAAACTTGCCTAGTTCCAGCCACTGCAATAGTCTTTCAGCCTTCAATTCAGCTTCTTTTCTTACCACTCCACAGATCCTTGCCATATATATCAAGTATTCTGTGGATGTCATCTGTCTGTAGAAGGAGGCTTGTTCTGGAGCATATCCCATCAATTGCCGTGCTGGTACGGAGCCAACTGGATGTCCATTTATCAAAGCCTCTCCAGAAGTGCATCGGGTTGCCCCGATTAACATTTTAATGGTAGTTGTCTTACCTGCTCCATTTGGCCCAATGAATCCATGAATGGCTCCTGCTGAGATGTTAAGATCGATGTGATCTACGGCGATAAACTTCGAAAAAGCCTTGGTGAGACCCTTGGTTTCGATCATGAAGGTGCTAGTCATTTGCAGGCCGCTTCTTTGTCCTTAACCAATCTATGGTTTCTATTGGATTTATATGAAGGGCTATCGAGAGTGCAATTAGAATAAGTATGAGCGTAATTAGGAATACGAGGATGATTGGAATTGGACTTTTGGAGATGTTTAAGATCTCAGTAGCCCACACCCCCCTCCCGTTTTCATCAAGTGATTGGATCTTAACTTCGTGTTCTCCCGATGAGATGTCAATTGTAATCTGGTTACCATCCGTTTGTGCAATCTGTAGATCATCAACATATATCTGGCTGATAGAACCGGATGTAATTCCTGTCCAACTGAGTGTGACTGGAGAACCTTGAGTCCCATTTCCTGCATAGGAGGCTATGGAGAAATCGCTGGTCATATCTAGGAAATATGCTTCCCCACTCAGACCTACTAAGCCCAATCGGCCTTGTGCTATCTCCACAAACTCGGGCCCAACAGCTCGGAAATCCACAACTGTTCGCTCTTCAGCAACGTCAACCACTACTAGCTTGGATTCCTTCTCTACCTCCGTGTCTCCTACCAAAACTACTAACGCTACTTCGTCACGTCCATCGCTGGTATAGTCACCAACTTCCTTCACAAGTATTCCTGGGTGCCACCATTCTTCCCATTTTCTATCTGGATCGATCTCTTCGAGAATTATTCTCATTAACTCTGTATTGCTGCTAGTATCGTAAATCAATAGCTGAGCTCCGGGCTGGTCGGGCAGAATCCTTACCAAGGCTACTTCAGGTATTTCATCGCCGCTAATGTCCTTGATGGGATTGGCGGGCATGACTGTGAATCCCTCCATACGTTCGAACAAATGCTGGCTGTTAAAATCGGGGTATTCCCATATGGTACCTTGTCCGGTCCCGTTAAGGATGCGGAGTCTGGGACCATCGTGTCCTTCTGCCCATCGTTCGTAGAATAGGTGGTCAGCCAGACCGTCATTGTTGAAATCGGCACAGGCCCAGTCGATAGTCTGTGC
>JAXHVC010000072.1:0-21016 GCA_034189315.1 Chloroflexota bacterium
ATCGGAGCCCACAAAGCTAACCAAGTTCACCCCTTCCTTCATTGAGATACGCTCATTATAGGTACCCGGCTTAACATACACAGTATCCCCGAAACCAGCCGAGTCGATGGCCTCTCCCATGCCTCTCTGGCAGCTTGGCCAAGGTTATTCAGTTGTACTCCACCCTCTACTATCTACCCAAACAGACAATCTCGCTTCTTGGTGCATACTGTGATGAAGTATGCTCCTGCCTGAGTATAGTCATATCCCTTTAGGCGAATCGAGCGCCTGTGATTTTTGTCGGGATCAAACCTCATTGCTCTCCATTTCCACCTGTAGGGGCTGAACCGATTATTATAATTACAGGTGAAGGAGGTACACTAATGCCCTGTGGTAGGGGCGGTTCGCGAACCGCCCCTACTTTTCAAATACATCCCCATTTTCCAGCAATAGCACATCGAGGTACTCATGGATTTCCATCGTAATTGCCAAAGGCACTACCATTAGATTAGCTGTTCTTCTTTGGCACTAGTCCCCTTGTTATTCCCTGCGTTGGACTCTCCTGGCATTTTTGCCTGAATTTATCCCAAATATTACCCCTGTGTTAACCTTTTACACCAACCAATTTACGTTTCCCCTGTAGCATTGCAATAGAGATATTATGGGAGCGTATATCGATGACAGGAAACGGGCATAAGAATCATCCTGGACAGGAGGACATTAAAGGACCACTTCCAAGCTCGGACACTCACAAGTCCGATAATGCTTTGGATCAAGACGACTTCTTGATTATAGGTTTCACAGGTGCATTCTGTAGCGGGGCCACAACCGCAGCAAGATTTTTTGAGAATGAACTTCCACGTAAAGTAAAGGAGTATATTTCCACCAAAGAAGAAACCTCCTTCGAGATTTCTAAACTGTACAAGTCCGCAGCTTGCCTAGAACCTACTGCTCATAAAGACAGGCAAAGACTAAAAGATGAATTGTTGAGACTGACTGAACGGCGTCAGATCATCAATACCCTTGAAAGACTCGAAAAGCAGATTGACACAACTAAATTCTGTTATATCTCTATGCTTACTATGATTCTTAGCCAGTTAGCCAAGTACTGTGTTGAAAATCCTGAAGCGTTGGATGATAGCAAGTATAGACCTCTGGTCGAAGTAGTTAATAACTGGTGTCAAAGTCACCACATTGACCAGGACTACATGAATAAAATATACAATACATTAAAAGGCACCCATTCTACATCAAATAAAGCTATTGACATTGATGTAGTAGATTATTATAAGAAGGTAAGCCAGCTAAGACATAATGTTAAGCGTTGTCTTAACGATGATAACCACAAATACTTTGAATTGATGCAGGACCTAGGGAATAACCTACGACGTTGTGGCAAACCTTGTGATGAGTCAGTTGATATGGCAGGTGGTAAATACCTTACCGTCCTATCGGAAGAGGCCGCACAACTCGTCAAGTGTATGAGAGAAAAGGGGAAGAAAAAGGCTGGTCGCAATGGTGCCCGGACATACTTCGTCATCGAATGCTTCAGAAATCCAGAGGAAATACAGTATTTTAGGAAGCGCTTCAGCAGCTTTTACGTGTTTGCTATCTCTGCAGATGAACAAACCAGGCACAAAAGAGCTGAGGTCCAGCACAACCTGAATTCAGAAGCCTGCTATGAAATCGATAAAAGAGATCAGGGAAAAGAGAGTAAGGACCAAACCACTCAGAATGTGAGGCATTGTGTTAACCTGGCCGACATAGCGTTGACAAATAGCGACAACGACGAGAAGAAACATTTGTACGATTCCCTCATCAAGTACTTTGCTGCAATCAAGGACCCTGGCTGTATCAAGCCGACTCCTGCTGAACAATATATGAACCTCGCTTATTCATTGAGCCTTAGTTCAACTTGCATATGCCGTCAGGTAGGAGCTGTAATAGTCCACAAGGGATATGTAATAGGTTGTGGATGGAATGATACAGATCCAACGCGAATAGGTTGTATTTATAGGCACAGAGAGGACGTTAGTAATACAGACAGCGAGTCATTTCCACTTGGTGAATTGAGTAAATACGAGGAGCTAAAAAGTTCCATAGTGGCTAGTGGAAATAATCATCATCCTAACTTCTGCTACAAGGATGAATATAAGAATGTGAATGAAGAAGTGGATAAAACCCAAGCATGTAGAGCGCTACATGCTGAGGAAAACGCAATACTCCAGCTGGCCAACATCGGTGGAGAAATGCTGTGCGATGCCACCATCTACGTTACTACTTACCCTTGCGGTATTTGTGCCAAGAAGATATTGCAGGCAGGGATTGGTCATATCGTCTATTGCGAACCCTACCCATCGCTCATCTCAAAGGAAGTTTTTTTCAAGGAGGCTTTCTCCCCGCCTGAGATTAGAGCCTTCGAAGGGGTGAAGTCTCCCAGTTTCTTCCGGTTGTTCAAAGCATCGATGGATATTAAGGACCGTCAAGAGCTTATGCAGATTAATGGGGCGTCCAAATGTAACAAAGGGAAAAAGAAAAGTGATGGGAAAGTGTGTTTAGTTAGATGAAATATGTGGATTAGCAACTATGAAATGGGTTTCAAATCATCTCTAGAAAGAAGCCTCTCTAGCTTTGTTTTGCAGTTCGTATAGTTTGGTTATTGCCTCTAGGGGAGATAGTGAATCGATGTCTATGCTCAAGCAATCTTCTACGATACTAGGCTTGGGTTGGGATAAGGTGAGTTGCACAGGAACGCTTTGAGCTATGTCGGCTGTTATTTGAGGAAAACCCTTCCTATTATTAGGGTGCTCGTTTTCCAGGTGAGATAGTACCTCTTGGGCTCGATGAACCACCGATTTCGGCAAGCCTGCTAGTTGTGCCACATGGATCCCATAGCTTTTGTCAGCGCCTCCAGGGATGATCTTCCTCAGGAATTCGACCTTATCACCCCGTTCGGATACTGCAACATTATAATTCTTGACGCGTGGTAGAAAATCTGCCAACTCAACTAGCTCATGGTAGTGTGTGGCAAAGACGGTCTTGGCTCCCATCCGGGGATGGTTGTGAATATACTCTACTACAGCATGTGCGATGGAAAGCCCATCATATGTGCTAGTTCCTCGCCCAATCTCATCGAGTATAATCAAGGATTTGGGTGTGGCATTGTTAAGGATATTAGCCGTTTCTACCATCTCTACCATAAAAGTGGATCGTCCAGCGGCTAAGTCATCTTGGGCTCCTATCCTAGTGAAAATGCGGTCAACAATCCCGATCCTAGCCGAATCGGCAGGTACGAAGCTACCCATTTGCGCCAGTAGAACGATGAGTGCTATCTGGCGCAAATATGTGGATTTGCCCGACATATTGGGACCGGTGAGAACAATGATTTGAGTGTCCTTGTTAGATATATTTGTATCATTGGGTATGAAGACGGAATCATCCAGACTCCTTTCCACGACAGGATGTCTCCCACCTTTTATGACAATGCTATCCTCATCGGTCAATTCTGGTCGGGTATAACTGTAATTCACCGCTGTCTCTGCTAAGGAATAGAAGACATCTACCTGGGAAATAGCATGTGCCACTGTCAGAATATGGTCCCCATAAGCCCCAACTTGTTCACAGACTTGGTGAAAGATAGTGGATTCCAGTTCCTGTGTTCTTTCTTGGGCATTGAGGATTAGGCTTTCGTGATCTTTGAGCTCAGAAGTGATGAAGCGTTCAGCATTGGTGAGGGTTTGCTTGCGTATGTAATCCGGGGGTATCTGCGGCAGGTTTGACTTGCTCACCTCTATGTAATATCCAAATACCCTGTTATAGCCAACCTTGAGTGACTTGATACCAGTTCGCTCGCGTTCTTGTCTTTCCAGGTTGGCCAGATATTGTTTAGCATCTCTTGAGATAGACCGAAGTTGGTCCATTTCTGGTGAAAAGCCGGTGCGAATGACCCCCCCATCTTCGATAATGGAAGGTGGATCGTCTGTAATGGCTTGAGCAATCAATGTTACAATCTCGTCTGGAGAATGGAGTCTATCGTTAATATTCTCAAAGGCTGTTTGGTCATCCAATAAATCCTTTAGAGACGGAACAAGTTCGAGGCTGTAGCGTAGGGTAACGAGTTCTTTGGGTGTAATGTGTCTTCCTCTTACCCTGTTCGTCAGACGCTCGATGTCAGCTATATCATTCAGTATAGCGGCAACTTGGTTACGTAATAACCCGTTATCATGGAATTGTTGTACTGCATCCAATCTTTCATTCAATTCTGTTATAGTAAGGAGGGGTAATCCCATCCATTTCTTGAGCAGTCTTCCTCCCATTGAGGTTCTTGTATGGTCTATAGTAGAGAGTAGGGAACGCGAATTATCTTGGTTTTCTGATAGGAGTAATTCCAAATTGCGCCGAGTCTGGCTATCTAAGGCCATTGATGAGCCCGGAGAGTAGGTTGATAGGGTTGTGAGTTGGCTTAATGCATTCCTCTGAGTCTCCTCTATATAGCGAATAATAGCTCCAGCTGCTCGTATTGCCAGAGGAGAGCGTGCACAGCCAAATCCATCGAGAGTGATAACTCCAAAGTGAGCCTTCAAGGTTTGACTTGCTTGTTCTAGATCGAATAACTGGTTATTGACTGGTGTAGATGTACATAGTGTTATTGGGTGTGGTAATTGCATATCATGTGGAATAAGCAATTCTGAAGGCTGAAGGCGTGCCAACTCTGGGCCCATATGTGACACATGAAGTTGTGCTGCTACAAATTCACTAGTAGTAATATCGGCATAAGCAATACCTGATTGATCACCTTCTATAATGATACTAGCGAGGTAGTTGTTAGTAGTATCATCCAGGAGATTGGACTCAATAACGGTACCAGGGGTGACTACTCGAACTACATCCCTCTCTACTAGTCCCTTGCCTGGAGGTGTTAGCTGTTCACAGATGGCTACCTTATGCCCCTTATTGATGAGCCTTGCAAGATAATTATCCACCGCGTGATGTGGGATACCTGCCATAGGAATCCTATTGCCCTTACCCATTTCCCTGGCAGTCAAAACGATATCGAGTTCCTTGGCAACGAGTTGAGCATCTTCATCAAATGTCTCATAGAAATCGCCCAAGCGGAAGAAGACGATTACATCAGCATATCTTTGCTTGACATTAAGGTACTGTTGTCTCAGCGGCGTTAGTTGTTCTTGTTGCATAAAAGGATGACCTCTATTAATGATGTGGCAGCATGAATTCTTGTGTGCATTCTATTACATTGTCGTGAGATGTCTTTTGTGCTCGTGATTCGTCATCAGGAATGCACGGTCACCATTTACATTTGAGTAATAGGGAATCAAAGGGCTTGTTCATAGTGGCACTCCGCTCAACAAATCTGTTACTACGACGATATACTGGATATACCATAGACATGATCACTGAAGATGTGCTTCACTGCCCATTCGTTCACAATAGTGGTGTGTCGCTTCAGGTTGGCCGATCCAATCTTAGGAAGTTTTGAAAACAATCCCAGCGTATTGCATGACTAGGCTAGACTTAGCTTCTTCCCTATTTCTAGCATGGGATTTATCAATGGTTGGATAAGAGGCATGATAACTCGTTGAGTAAAGTAGAGGCAAATAAGGCCAATAATCATGCCACCAAGTATGTCTAAGGGGTAATGCACTGCAGCATATACCCGTGCAAATGACATCAGACCAGCCCCAATAAATGCAACTACTGCTAATTTGCGGTTGCCTGTCCAGATCCCCGCAGCTATAGTGAATGTGATGGCTGCTGCATTACAAGGAAAGGATGGATCTGTGGGAAGATAGAAAATACGATTAGCCGTTTCGACTAGTTCGGGCATCTTTTCAAAAGGTCTTTCAGCATCGTAGAAAAGGTTGATGATTTTTACCACTGCGCTGGTTATCCCGACGCTAGCTGTTGCGGTGAGGACTGCTACCTGGTGCGCATCTCTTTGGATACGATTCTTGCCCATAAACCATAGCCCAAGTAGCAGAAGGGTTAAACTCACTGGAATGAAGTAGTCATTAACCATGAGCCTCATTAGGCTGTCCAAGAGAGGCCATTCTCCTACCAAGTCATTGATCCATAGAAGTAGCTGCTCATCTGCTTCTGCAATTTGCGTCATTCTTTCCTCTGTTTTGACGTTAAGCTGCGCTTGATAGCCTGATAGTACGTTCCATGTCGCAGTTGTTCTATCCCATCCTCATCTTCATTGGTGGGCAGCTTAGTAAAGGCGCAATGTCTGTTTAATATAGAAGACAGTAAGACAGTAAAGATCACCGCGATCAATATACCCAATGTGGAGAAGTAGAGCTGTTGCGCTCCTTCTAAACCAGTATGCATGATATATTCGTCCATACGGGTATCCCAGCCAAAGAATAGGCCGTAAGAGATTAGAATGGCTGCCAGGGAAACGATAATGGTTACCAGGTTGTTGTGAAAGAATAATAATCCCTTCAGGCCACCATACAAAGCGGATAGCTGAATAATTCCGCAGGCTGCTGCAAAAACAAAGAGCAGATATTCCAGGATTAAGGAAGCCACTTGCTCCTTGCCATGAACGAAGTATTGTGGTAGATAGTCTGTGGGGAGAATGGCCTCCGTGCGGAGGCCAACTCTATGCGACTAGTGACTCTTTGCTGTCTTGCCTGCCGGATGATAGGCAGGAACGACCCAATTTGCATATTTCTTATTCTTACCCCTTATTATATCGAAGTAGAGCTTTTGAAGCTCCCTGGTTATCTTGCCCATTTTTCCATCACCGATATCTTTGCGATCAATTGATACTACCGGTGTGACATGGGCAGCGGTACCAGTCATGAAACATTCATCAGCGGAGTAGAGTTCGCTGCGATCGAGAGACCTTTCGATTGTCTCCATTTCCAACTCTTTCTTGGCTATTTCAATGATAGTGTCTCTAGTGATGCCGACTAATATATTATCCCCTGATGGTGGTGTTACTAGTTTGCCTTGGTTTACGATGAATATATTCTCTCCACTACCTTCGGATACGCTGCCATCTTGGTTGAGGAGAATAGCTTCATCAAATCCGTTTTCGTTAGCTTCGGTCTTGGCTAATGCGCTGTTCACATAGAGACCTGTGACTTTGGCTCTCGGTGGAATCATATTATCATCCACTCTCCGCCAGCTAGAGATGCAACATCTTGCCCCCTTCTCTATGTCTAGATAGGGACCAAAGGGTGTTACGAACATTAAAAAGCCATCTTCAAGGTTGTGAATACGTACACCGACCACATGAGAGCTTTTATAGGCGAGCGGGCGTACGTAAACGTCTTCCTCATATTGGTTCATCTCTACAAGCTGCAGAGTTAGGTTATAGAGCTCATTAATCGTGTATGGCAGGCCGATATTCATAATGTGACAGCTACGATGTAACCGCTCGTAGTGTTCCCTAACGCGAAACAGGTACATCTGTTTCTCTTCAGCATTCCAATTACCACGGATGCCATCGAAGCAACCTGTTCCATAGTGAAGGGCGTGGGTCATTATTCCGATTTTTGCATCCTCAAGAGGAATAATCTGCTTGTCGAGATATGCATAATGTGTCATAAGGCTCCTTCTTTCGAGCAAACAGGAAAAACTTTATTATAGGACAGTAGCTACATGGAGACAAGTAAACGAGAGAGGTGTTTTTTATATGACACTAGGTATATTTGGATAGTAGATCAATATCGTATTCAGGATTCTATCAAAGGTGCCGAAGCACTTGTTGTTTAAGAACATCCAGGTTGTTTTGGTAAGGTAGTTCTAGTTCTTCCATGATGGACTTCCACTCTGGATTCAGCTTCCAGTTGAAAGAACCAATCGCACTTCCGGAAATCCTGCGTTGGTGAAGCATGTTCCTACCTGAGGCATCAATCTCCTGGAGTTTCTTGCTCTTGGCTGAAACATACTGACTTAACAATTCTTTTAGTTGATCCATGGCCGCCTTTGCTTCTTCTTCATGAATCAGATGTACAATTGCTTTAATACATCGTTCTGTTGTGTTTTCTTCCTGAAAAGTAATTGATTCAACTAGTTTCGAGATGGCGGCATTCACTACTCCTTTTTTGCCCTCGGCCTCTAATCTAAGAAGATTATCTTCCAATTCTTTGATGCTTGCCCCGTCAATATACTTAGTTGCAAGCCCATGCCCATGTAACTCAATATCCTCTTGTTTACGTTTTTGGAGCTCTTCAGGAGTCAGTTTATCGAGCCTCCCGGCCTTCTCCATTGCTATATCACGAGCGCTTTTCATCTCTCCCATTCGAATGCCTCTCCTGTGGCTTTTAGAGGCATTCTACTATATAATTCCTCCCGGATTCAAAGGTAAAACTGGGAATGAAAGGGCAAGATAATGTACACGCCTAGTGGCGAGTCTCTTCATCAATCTATACATGTAAAGGATAATCTATACTTCTATCTATGGAAGGGAATGGGTAACAATTGTAATACGTGTGTGTTTACAGATGTGCTGAGAGGAGACCGTCCCCATGTTATGGTTGATCCAGGTCTCATAATGGACGAGATGAGAGAGCCTTGCTTTGATTCTCTTGTATCTTCTATGAAGGGGAATGGTTTATCGATTGAGGATGTAGGCTTGATAATCAATACTCACGCACATCCCGATCATTGTGGGGCGAATCAAGCCGTAATCGAGGCGGGTGTTGATAAGAAGGAATCGTCGGCAATTGCAGCTATGAGTAAGGAAGAAGATGAATATCGGCATGCTATAGGTCAGCGGTTGTATAGCCTTCTGGGAATGCAGCCACCAGAATTTGAACCCTACTTTTATTTAGAGGAAGGTGAACTGGTACTTGGCAAGGAAAAGAAGCTTACCCTGCAAGTATTGATTACACCAGGCCATTCTCCTGGATCGGCTTGTCTATATTGGCCGGACGAGAAGGTTCTGATTACAGGTGACGTGGTGTTTCTAGGGAGTGTTGGTAGAACAGATTTCCCTGGTGGTAGTATGCGTGTCTTGATGGAAAGCATAGAGAGGCTTTCGCATCTGGATGTTGAGTGGATGCTGGCAGGCCATTCCACTGAATTGGGTGGTATTATTGATAGGAAAGAAATAGTCGAGCGTAATTTCCAGGCAATAAAGATGATGTTCTGAATGGTTATAGGAACCTCTGATCAAGTCCAGATTTCCAAGATAAACGGTTTCGGCAAAGTATGATGTTCTTGACTTGTTCAAAGGTTCCTATATGTTTTAAGTTAGGGTTTTTCGGTTTGAGTAGTATGTGAGTTATTAAACTTGGATAGATATATATTCTAAACTGAAGATGCTAAGGCTCTGGAAATGGATTGTCCTACAGAATGCGTCTTGCCAGACTTGGTCATAGTGTTATCGAGAATGGTCATTTCAGAATAACGTGATGATTTTTACCAGTGAGATTGTTTCACCTTTGTTCGTAAAGACATGTAATTATTGGTTTGTATTTGGTAGTTATGACGTAGCCTATACGCAGGGGAGGGGTAACACATATGCAGGAAAACGATAAAGCAGTAGTGCTCCAGACAGCTCTACCATGTGAATTGTTGCATCGGGGAAAGGTGAGGGATTCGTATAAGCTGGGCGATATGCTGTTGATGGTGGCTACTGATCGCATATCTGCTTTTGATGTGATTTTAACATGTGGTATTCCCAGAAAAGGCGAGATCCTAACCAGACTTTCTGCCTTTTGGTTTGATAAAACTTCACACATAAATCCTAATCATTTCATTGAAGTGGTGAGCGATCCAGAGACGCTCAATACATATGAAGGTCAGGATGATTGTCGTTCTTTTCCTTCCTATTTGGAGGGTAGGGCTACTGTGGCAAAGAGTGCTCGTGTGATACCCGTAGAATGTGTAGTGCGTGGGTATATAACAGGTTCTGCATGGGAAGAGTATTTGAAGAAGGGCACTGTGAATGACATTGTTTTACCGGTGGGATTGAATCAATGCCAGCAGCTTTCTGAACCGCTATTCACTCCGACCACCAAGGCTGAGACTGGGCACGACCTGCCGCTCAATAGGAAACAATTGATAGATATAGTGGGAGAGGATCTAGCAAGGGACCTGGAACAACGCAGCTTGAGCCTTTATTCATTTGCTGAGGAATATGCTCGTGAGCGAGGCATAATCATCGCGGATACCAAGTTAGAGTTTGGATTTATTGGGGATGAACTGGTTGTTGTAGATGAAATCTTTACACCAGACTCAAGCCGCTTTTGGCATAGCGACATCTATGAGGTGGGACGTTCTCAACCTAGTATGGATAAGCAGATTGTGCGGGACTACTTGATAGAAATCAACTGGAACAGGGAGCCTCCTCCACCCGTTCTACCTCCCAATATCATTGAAAAGACAGCAAGGGAATATAGAGAGGTTTATCGGCTCTTAACTGGAGCGGATTTACCTGACTAGCCCACGCTAGTATAGCCATTCTTAGAATTTGTATCGAGAGATTATTATATATAATCATGAACGTAGCTCCGAACAATATTTTTTTCGGGTAAGCACTACCTGTCATTACGGGCATGGGACCTGTGAGGGACACGGGTTATTAGGAAAAGAAACATCCAGTTTTTTAGGAGCGGGACAATCTCGCGCTTTTCGCCATGTTGCCTTTCTGAGATTGCTCCGTCGCTGGTGTTCCTTGCAAAATTAAATAACAAGTTTGTTTTTGCACAGTATAATGTGGATGGAACTAAGGGCATAATCGTTTTGTTGTATTTATGTGTATTTATGGATTCTTTTGTAAGTGGATATTGGGTGCCTTATAATTAATGTTTGAGGATCTATTGAGTTGTGAAATTGGGGAGGGATACAAGGGGATATGTATCTAGTTAAAGTCCATATAACGCTTAAGCCTACAGTTAATGATCCTCAGGGGCTTACTGTAAAGGGGGCTCTTCAAAACCTAGGATTCAATAGCGTAGAGGATGTTCGAGTGGGCAAGTACATAGAGATTTCACTTTCTGAGGTGGAGAGAGATAGGGCAGAGAGAGCAGCACAAGATATGTGCAGCAAGCTACTTGCCAATCCAGTTATTGAGGATTTTGTTTTCGAGTTAGAAAACAAGGGGTAGTTGTATCGAAGCACAACACATGACTACATATTGTGTTGCCTAGAATAATAGTAGAAATGGTGTGCAACACAGCATAGTAAGATAGCTTTACCTGTTAATATGCTCTATCCGTCGAGGATATCCTTTGTACTAGGAATCCTGTTTTCTATCCGCCTATCAATCCTGCTAGCATTATCCAAAGCCCTTGCAGTGGCCTTAAAGAGTGCCTCTACCTTATGATGATTGTTGATACCACTTAGAGCTTTCGCGTGAAGATTAATCTTGGCTTCCACCGCAAAGGTCTCGATGAAGTGCTGTATAAGGTCACATGGTAGTTCTCCAATGGGTTGCCCATCTAATGGGATATCTACCCTAGCATAGCCTCTCCCGCTGATATCTACTGCTACCATCACTAGCGCGTCATCCATTGGTACAATAGCATGTGCCATTCTGACTAATCCTTGCTTGTCCCCGACGGCTTGTCCGAATGCTCTTCCCAGGCAAATGGCCACGTCCTCGATAACATGATGAGTATCATCTCCAGCGGCCGAGATCCTCAAATCGAATAGTCCATGTTGAGCAAGTTGTGTGAGCATATGATCAAATGCTCGTATTCCGGTGGTTATGCGATGTGAACCTTTGCCATCAAGTCCTAGCTCCACATTTACTGTGGTTTCGGATGTATTACGCTCGATAGAGGCTGTTCTTTTGGCCATGGTCATATACGGACTGTCCTTAATTTAAACATTCTGCAATTACCGCTACCCTGTTTGGTACACACGACATTTCTCTGCTGTGATAATGGCATTAATTTCGGAAACCGCTGAGTCTAACTCGCCTTCGGCATTAATTACTATATAGTCGAAGGATGGCCAGCTTTTCATTTCCCTTTCGGCTGTCTTCAGGCGCAATTGGAGGTTGGCTCCAGACTCGGTTTTGCGTCGTACAAGCCTATGCCTAAGCTCTTCCATAGAGGAAGGTGCCAGAAAGACGAGGACTGCTTGTGGGAACCGGCTCTTGATCGTATGTGCACCCTGGATATCCACCTTCAATAGAACATCTCTACCTTGATCCAGCGCTTGTTCTATTTGAGGCCGTGGCACTCCATACCAATTGCCGTAGACCTGGGCTGATTCCAACAGCTCTCCCCGTCCTTCCATTTGACGAAAATCTGCCTCCGAAAGAAAGTGATAATCCTCACCATCACGTTCGCCATCACGTATCTGTCTTGTAGTAACTGTTACCACATGATGATGGGAATAATCCATATTAGAGATTCTTCGTATCAACATGTCCTTGCCTACACCCGATGGTCCTGATACTACAACCAACAAGGACCTTCTGTGAGGCCAGTTAAGGGTGTTGCTCTTGGATAGAGCTCGTTCTCGCCCGTTCCGAATTCACTGCCTCCCTCGGACAAAACTGGCTTCTCCAACTCGATCAACACCCTTGGATTCCTTCGAGTCGCTACTTCCCTGCAGGTCTAGGATTAGCCGTTTGGATTCTACTCTACCTGCGATTGTCTCTGAGCTAATCCCAGCCAAGATAATATGACCCGTATCCATCAAGAGGGTTGCCTTTGTCTTTCTGCCACTGGTCAGATCAACAACTTGCCCTTTGTTCTTAGCTTCGGTAACCATTCGTTTTACTGGTGCCGAATTGGGGGAAACTATGGCAACGACTCTATCAATAGCTAGGAAATTCCCAAAGCCGACGTGTATTAGCTCTGTAGCCATATAAAACCTCCATTAGCCTACTGAAGCATTTTCCCCCCGAGAGTTTCCATATCCTGCCAGAAGGTGGGATATGAAATGTCAACTGCTTCGGCTTGGTGAACTTCGGTTCTACCCTCAGCGATCAATCCGGCCACTCCTATCGCCATTGCAAGTCGATGGTCGTTGTGGCTGGAGCACTTAGCGCCATGTAGCTTAGTTCCGCCATGGATCATCATGCCATCAGGTAGTTCTTCTATACGTGCCCCCAGTTTTAATAGCTCCTCTGCTGTAGTCGCGAGTCTGTCTGATTCCTTATGTCTCAGTTCCTCCGCTCCGCTAATGACGGTAGGACCTTCGGCAAAGGATGCCGCAACGGCAAGGAGAGGAATCTCATCAATAAGCCGAGGAATCAGCTCACCATTAATCCGAGCCCCCCTTAATTGACTGGATTCTATCACAACATCTGCAACCGGTTCACCTCCTTCTGTCCGCATGTTGTAGGTTTTGAGGTTAGCTCCCATTTGTAGAAGAACCTCGATGATACCTGTTCTTGTAGGGTTTAGCCCAACTCCTCGCATCTCAATATGGGAGTTGGGATGTATTGCACCTGCTACTAACCATTGGGCAGCAGCGCTTAGATCACTTGGAATCCCCCCGCTTATTGCTTTAAGAGGTTTGTCAAGAGGATCAATGCTTATAATGTCTTCCTTATTATGTATGGTTGCCCCCATGGCTTGAAGAAGACGTTCGGTATGATCACGCGAAACAACTGGCTCGATTATTTTGGTTGAGCCTTCTGAGAAGAGTGCGGCAAGTATTATTGCTGATTTTACTTGAGCACTGGCTATGGGTAGCTTATAGGTTATACCTTGAAGCTTCTGGCCGTGGATGGCCAAAGGGGGTAAGGTGTCTTGGGCCCTTCCAGCAATGTTGGCACCCATCATGCGGAGGGGGGTTACTATTCGACCCATTGGCCGAGACCTCAGCGAGCTGTCTCCGGTGATTATGGAGAAGATGGGCTGAGCTGCTAGTAGTCCTGCTAGTAGTCGCATTGTTGTACCGCTGTTACCGGCATCGAGTATGTCTAGGGGTTCACTTAAACCATGTGAGCCGGTACCATGAATGGTTACCTTCATGGGATCGTCGAGATCGAAATGAATATCGGCCCCTAATGCCCGGAGACAGCGAATTGTAGAAATACAATCATCTCCTGGGCAGAGGTTGGTGATGGTTGCTCTGCCTTCTGCGATGGCGTTTAGCATTACAACCCGGTGAGAAATGGATTTATCTCCGGGTGGAGATATTTCTCCTCTTAAGCTCAAGCAGCTACTGATTTCTCTTACCATAGTCTTCAAGCCACCGTGCACGTGCTTGATTGGAAAGTGTAAAGCTCTTTTCTAAATCTGGATAGTTGTTTGTGACTATCAACTCACGTAATCGGCACAATTCAGCTATAAACTGGTCAATCCAACTTGCTATGTGTTTTTCGTTGCTTAAGCAAATATCCCGATTCATTTCGGGATTCTGGGATGCAAGTCGTCCCACATCTCTGTATCCACCTGCCGCTAGTTTGCCAATCTTATCCCAGGATTTATTACCAGTGGTAACCGAAATGAGAGATGTTGAAATAACCAATGGCAGGTGGCTGATAGCTGCTACAAAATTATCGTGTTCGTCTATATCGATAAGCATCGGATTTGCCCCAATGGTTTTAACAAATTCGATCATACAATCGATCGCTTTGGAAGATGTCCATTGCGATGTGCAGAGACAATAGGTGCATCGTCGAAATAGCGTTGGTTCTGCCACTTCAGGCCCGGATTGTTCTTTTCCTGCCATAGGGTGACCACCGATAAACTCGACTGTCTTTGGTAGGTGAATTTCTGCCCATTGCATAACTTTTGCCTTTGTGCTAGCAGTGTCTGTTACTATTGTTCCTGGAAGGACAACAGCCCCTATCTCTTTCAAGATGGCTTCTGTGGCCAACACTGGGGTGCAAATAATTACCACACTAGCTTGTTCTATTGCAGATGATAGAGTGTTTGCCACACAGTCCACTGCTCCGATTTTCATCGCCGTATCTGCGGTCCGAGTAGTTCGGGAGTAGCCAACTATCCTTACATCCCCGCTGGTATTCTGTTTAAATGCTAGTCCAAGCGAGCTCCCGATTAATCCCAGCCCAATAATGGCTATATGTTTGGTCACTTCTGATGGATCCCCTCAGACTGATATAACTCGTATGTGGATGACTTCATTATCATTGATAGATATCAATAGTTGGCTTTATATACTGGAAATACAACCATAATAAACACAATACATATAACTTAACAAAAACTCAGTCAAGTTCATCACTAAAACTATACAAAAATACCTAAATCCTTCATAGGATAAGCGGTGAGGCAAGAATTGTCAATAGTGATCATCCCTGCCGGGTTATACTATACTCAGCTCGATTAATCACCCCAGATCAAAAGAATACAAATTTGAGAGGCTGATTTTACTATGCGAGGTAAAGGGCCTTTAAGCCATGAAACGGATCTGGTATCTGGGGGTTTTTTCTACAATCGGTCACCAAACTGCGAGATTACCCTTGGATAAACCGCTTTACTCTGTATTTCGCCTATCACAAAGCAATAATATAAGTTGAAAAAGATCTTCAGTTAATGGGTGGGGTGTTTATTAGTAATGGCTGTTACTTTATTATACAATAAAAATAATTATGTATCAACTATCAAGACCATAATAAGGAATATATGCAGATGTTACTTTACTTTAACGGTCGCTAGGTAATTATTCAATATTAATACCTTGTAGATAGATAGCACCTGCCCCTTAGTCTGGTGCAAAACGAGCCCAAATATACATCTAACGTGTTTATTCTGTCAAACCAGGAAAATGTAGGTAATGATATGTCTATAGAGAGTATTCCTTTGATATTGGGGGACCTATTATATCGTGCTCGATTTCATTACTATACAACCTCTTCTATGTAAATAGGTGATGATTTTCGAATGCCGTTTTATACGAAATTCTGCCTTGTGATGCTGCCATTACGACGACATACTAACGATGAAACAGATGTGATGCATCAAGATGGTTATTGTAGGAAACAGTTGCATAACGTCGTGCGAGGTAGTATCGTCTAGTAGTCACTACGAGGCGAATGTGATATGAACAAAGCGCTAGGTTTGTGGAGCCCAACCGATTGCCAGCTATTCACAAGCTGCAGGGCGCCACTGTGTCCATTAGATCCCTGTGTGATTAACGGTGTGTGGTACACAAGTGAACCCATTTGCCGTGTAGAGCAATTTCAAGATCTGCCCTGGATTGGCAGGCAGAGGGATATCAAGAAACTAGTTGGCAGAAATTCTGATACCTTCTTCACACTTAAGATGCTTGACAGGGTGAGAACCGTGCATCCCGGTCTTAGAGGTGCAGATCCGGGCATTAGTAATGGTGAGGGACAGTGGATAGAACAACGTCAGATACGGAATTCGTCAAAGAGAAAGGGGCTTAAGTTGGTAGAAAAGAAAAAGACCTCTAAGTCGGCCGAAACGGTAATAATTGCTATTGAGTATGATGGAAATACAACTAAACTTATGCAAAAGATATCAGGTGCATTGGAAGACGATACTGCATTGAAACGTGTGACGTTTTTTCGAGAACGATCATTTACTCAGCCAGTCAGGAAGCAGACAGAACTAAAGATAAAAGTTGCGGATGGTGTTGAGAGAAAACCATTGATAAAAGCAGAATCTGTCAAAGATGCCAAGAAGGCACAATCCAGTACTAGAAAGAAGACGACGAAGTAAAGCCATATTGCATTGCCAACCAATCAGGGCATTCCGCTCTTAGTTTGTATACACAGGCCTGTCTGTTATTCACACGCACCAAACAACAACTATACCTCTAGTCCTCATGTGGTGTTTTGGTAGAGAGCCAAATCCATTACTTGTGAATTGGTTAACTTCCATGCACTCAATAAGACGTATAGAAGTGTAACTTCATCATCATGCCAAGAAAACGAACTGCATACTATCTAGACACTTGAAATAAGCGCACCAATGATTGAAACAAATGTTTTGTTATTCTGTGCAATATTCAGCTATGATTAGGGATAGGACATAGATACTGTGTGGTCCATGTAAGGCTTCTTCCACATTGTATGCTGTTGCCATGAGCAGGAGGAGAATACAAAGATGATTGAATTGCCAGAGGCATTGACCATTGCAGGACAAATGAATGAGGTGCTAAAAGGGAAACGAATTGAGTCCTGCATCCGAGGCAATGCCACCCACAGATTTGCGTTCTACAGCCGTCCGCCAGTAGATTATGAATTAATTCTCAAGGATAAGTTAATAGATGATGTACAGTATCATGGCTCTGTTATACTAGCTTCTACGGAATCGGACTATGTACTTGTGTTGGGGGGTGGTGGAGAAAGAATTCTATTCCACCAGTGCGAGAGGACCATACCTAAGACCTACCATTTGCTACTCTGTTTTCACGACAGCACATACCTTACTGTCACTGTACAAGGTTGGGGCAATGCCCTGCTCCTACGCAAATCCGATCTCGCCGATCATCCTCACGTAGGGAAGGACAAGATCTCAGCACTTAATGATATGTTTACATATGACTATTTTTACAGTCTGCTGAGAGTGCTGGGAGAGGAAGATCATCGTAGCGTCAAGTACTTCATAATAAGTAAGCCAGGTGTTTGTGGTGTAGGTAATGGGTATCTACAAGATATCCTATTTCGGGCAAAGATACATCCAAAGAGAAAAGCTATTGATTTGTGTGAGCGGGAATGTCAATCTCTATACCAATCAATTGTCTCTACACTGCGGCAAGCTGCTGATCTAGGCGGGCGGGATAGTGAGCGAGACCTTTATAATCGTCTTGGGCGGTATTCACGGGTATTGGGAAGCAGGCAGGTAGGCCAGCCTTGTCCCGAATGCGGGACTATAATCAGGAAGGTTCAGTACCTAGGAGGAGCATCGTACTTCTGTCCTTGTTGTCAGACCTAGAGCGGAAGATCACACTCTGATTTTTCTATGCGAAAGTGGAGCTATTATCATTTGCAATGGCGTAAGAAGGTTTATTGGTGTATAGCACTCTATGGTAATTCCCTAAGGCAGATCCCTGACTCTACTAAAAGACTCCAAGAGGTGGACTCTTTGCCGCACTCGAATGGGTTGGTTTATATAGAGGAGTTGGTATATGGCAGATGGCTCTATCACAATGCCAAGCACAGATACATCAATATTGCTTCGTTTAAGAGACGGTATATATGCATCCGATCTTGTTATTGTGGCGGTTGCTTGGCTTGATTTCTTTAGCTGGTTGTCAGACAAACCCTCGAACCAAGTAGAGATATGCAACGCTTTCAACATTGAACGTCGATCTGCAGATGTTATGCTTACTCTTTTTGTTGCAAAGGATCTCTTGTTATGCATTGATGGTGATTATCACCTGACAGATTTGGCAAGGGAGCATTTGGTTAAGGGGGCAGCATGGAGTTTGTGTCCTTACTTGGAAACGATGAAAGAGAGACCAACGTGCAAGGACTTACTTGAGGTGCTAAGAACGGGCAAACCGGCGAGCTGGGGTAGCAAGGAAGGTGAAAAGGAATGGTCCTTGGCTATCAAGGATGAAGATATTGCGAGCAGTTTTACCTCTGCGATGGATAGTCGTGGTTCCTATTTAGCGCCACGGATGGCCGAAGTAATAGACTGTACAGGATACCATTCTCTATTGGACATTGCCGGGGGTTCTGGTATATATGCGTGTGCCATTACTGCTCAATACAATAACCTACGTGCTTCTGTGCTGGAAAGGCCACCTGTCGATGATGTCGCCAAGTTATGCATAGCCAAGAGAGGCCTCTCAAATAGGGTTTCAGTTATTGCTGGAGATATGTTTGGTAGTTTGCCTGATGGTCATGATATTCACCTTTTTTCGAATACCTTACATGACTGGGGACAAGAAAGAGTGGAGGCTCTAATAAACAGTTCTTATAAAGCCCTACCTCCAAAAGGGATGATCGTGATACATGATGCCCATATCAATGAAAACAAGAGTGGACCTCTTTCCGTCGCTGAGTATTCAGTTCTGCTGATGTATTCCACCGATGGTAAGTGCTATTCGGTATCAGAAATAAACCGAATGCTTACTGATGCTGGATTTGTTGACCTCAGCTTCACTACAACTGCTGCATATTGGAGTGTGATCACTGGAAGGAAGCCTGCATAAGCATGATGTCACGTCAATTGGAATGGTTGTGAACTAGCTTAATAACAGTCCTATTGAGAGGAGCATCAGGCTACTGCCAACACAATATCAGTATCGGCTACAAGTGAGCAGATTCTCTAGCAAGATCACATTAAAATTGTCACCAACCTAATACTGTTGCCTGAGTAGACATCTACTATTATGACTAAAACGTTTCTGCGTGTTTATCTGTATGGTTATCTATGGATGCATTCTCGTCGTCTATTCGGGTAATGTGTCTTCTACATAGTTAATCTCATGTGAGTCTGGGATGGAAATCTCCGCACAAAGTTGAGCCGTACTTTCTTATCGCTTCTCGTTTACCCCTTGACAGTTTTACGAATGCTAATATGCTTTGCATATAAATCAAGCTTACATATCATTACTAAATTTCAATGAAGCTAACTTTGTTTAAATCATCCGCTTCAGATCCCATGAGAATCTGCAAACTTGTTACTGATGAAAGGACACATCGAGAAAAGTGGGGGGTATCAATGGAATCTCTAATGGCAGAATGCAAAGGAAGGGCACTATTGTTAAGGCAATTATGCTATTAATCTAACTAATGGACAAGGAATATATAACGGAGATACTAAACGAAAGGGAAAGCATATCATATGTCGCAGATAGCAATATTCTGGGATCCCAAAGGAACTGAATTGAACTCGGTAGGATCTAAAAGATATATACGTGCGACAGATGGAGATACTCCATATGTATCGAATCCAATACGAATGTTAAGTACAGATACACCTGAAGTACACTACCCTGGCAATTCCAAACCAGAAAGGCAAGATGGTAATCTTGGTCAATTAGCAGAGTGGCTACAGCAAGGTAGAGCGCCAGTATCCCCTGGTCTGGTGGATTACCTATGTCCCAAGCTAGCATCAGGTAGTGCTGGGAGTTTACAGCAGCAGCAAGGAATCCAAGCCACCGAAGTGTTTAAGTCTTTGATAGATGAAAAACTTGCTGTGCCAAACAAGAAACGCAAGAGACAAGTTTATCTCCGAGCGGCCGATGAACATTCGATCATTATGGTCGTTTATTGGCTTATATGGCGCCTAAGTACACTTCTCAGGAGAGATCTATGATGTCGCCACGAGAAAAGGCGACTTTCAATCTGCTCATGATGGAAAGTGGTTGGGCTGCTCCATTTCCCATATTCCCCAGTCTACCAAAACACGAAGACCTTAATCTTATGAATGAGATGGGGAAGGAGGCAGTAAAGCAAAAGAAGGGGGCTGGGGGAATCCACTAACTTTAACCGGGTACGAATTCCGTATGTGTGTCAAATTGTACGAGGTGACCAGAAAACTACACAATGGTCAGAGATTATCTAATACAGATAGGAACTCATGGGTGACCCGATATTGCTTGGACATGACAACAAGAGAAATATACTATCCTCAAGACTATTACAAGGTACGACCATATAATAGGGTGTTTGTCTGGCCAAATGATGTCACCGAAGCGGTTAGTAAACTGAATCTGGTATCAGCAGGGTAGTCTGTCTATATCTCATAATAGACAGTTACATTGGTTACATTGAGCATAATCAAAGTATCCAATTCAGGAACTCTAAGTGCCAAGTATGAAAGAGAATATCTGTTGTTGAGACATGGTTTTCATTTTAAGAGGGGTTCTAATGTGGTATATCAGAGAAGGATTTCAATTATATCCTTAATCGTGAGATGAGTTTACCCTTATCTTGCCATTCCTTAAGGGGAGAGGAATCTAAGAAAGCTATGTGGTGTGAAACACAACTCTGCAAAGTCATTATACCCATAGCGTACTTAGATTTCTCCCCTCGGAATTGGAAACCTATTCAAATTAACAGATATTTATGAATCTGCGGATAAGAGCTATTGTATCGGTCAACAAATATTGAACACCTGATAAGCACTAATTACACAGGAACGGGGACAAGGCTTGCCTGTTCCTGTCTAACCTGAGTGGGCGTTTTATGTCCATGGCGTCCAATAAG
>JAXHVC010000073.1:0-5364 GCA_034189315.1 Chloroflexota bacterium
CAAATGGCTGCTCATGAAGGCGGTCTTTTTATATTGCCAACTGAACAAGATCAATACAATAATCATGTCATCACGACCTGTTTTAGCACGTGATTACGTGGTTTTGGGCTTTGAGGATATTGGGACTACTGGGATATATAACCATCCGCTATTGGGTGACAAGACTCATCATACGTACAAACTTTCTATTTCGGATACGCTGGATAGGATATATAGCCATAATCCTCAACTAGGAGAGTACTTCATAGGGCAAGATGTCAGGATCAGCATGGAAGGCATGCTGTTAAACTTGCCTTCATCGAGTATTAAATGATCACGTTTTTGATGAGATGTATTTTCTCATCGACCTATGATGCAATTGCCTCAATTGCATTCCAGTGGTTTAACACATCACCATTAGTGCGGTTGGTGATTCTAATACATTGGAGCCTTTAATCGAGTAGTCTTAGAATGCCAATCACTGCCCTCCACTCAAGAGCTGCAGATGTTCTGATTTCAACGCCTGCGTTTAGTAACTACCCTCTCATACTGCACTGTTTGTCTATAGGATAATAGCCACAAGAGCTTGAGTAGCGACTCCCTTCCTATCTCATTGGGTTAATACCTGTATATACCATTTGTTTTATTCGTATAGCTTGGAGTATATTATTATAGTCGTATAGGATCTTTTTCGCTTTTGCCAAACTTTTACTGCTCCTTCACTAAGCTAGTCATTTTCTTTGCTAGTATGGTTATTTATCCATGGTAATGTAGGATCATTGGTTCTTGTAGAGAGGTCTATAGAATCTGTATGGTTGTGGGGGGACCATATTGAAGACACCTGTAATATTTACTACCAAGGCTATGGTACATGCTGTCTTTGTTTGGCGTGATTTAGGTCGTTTCACCTTTGTAATACTGTTAGTGATTGCCCTCGTATCTACTAGTGGTTGCCACCTGTTTCGCATCCAGGAGCCAGACAATCATCCCCCCTCTATCCCCGAGATTACCCTCTCTCCAGCTTTCCCTACCACTGGCGATGATCTGATATGCAAAATAACCACCCCCAGCACCGATCCTGACGGCGACGAGGTGACGTACTCCTACCAATGGTACGAGGGTGATGAGTATCAATCGGGGCTCATCGAGAGCGCCGTTGATGCCGAGTATACTACTGCGAGCGACACGTGGAGGTGTGTGGTCTTTGCTAGCGACGGTAAGACCACAAGTCAAGAATCATCGGCTCAAGTGACCATTGGGATTGATACTCCCACAAATCTCATCTTACTAGTTGTTTCTGCAACTCAGGTCGATTTAACCTGGGATCCAGCGACAGATCCCGAAGTGATTGGATATAAGGTGTATCGGGACAGCTTGAGTATTGCCGACGTAACGGATATTTACTACTCAGATACTGATGTCTCACCAGAAGTAACATATACCTACTGGATTACGGCGCAGGATGTGGAGGGCACAGAATCGGCTCCCTCTGGTAGTATTCAGGCTACTACAAGTGTGGAAGATCCACAGAATAGTCCTCCTACAGCACCCGTGGTCGATGTCACCCCCGATAATCCCTTGACCACTGAGGACTTGACGTGCACTATCACCACCCCCAGCACCGATCCCGATGGCGATACTATCACCTACTCCTACCAGTGGTATAAGGAGGGTGTTCTCCAATCCGGATTGACCGGGACAACGGTAGTTTCCTCCCTTACCGCGGTTGGTGAAACTTGGAGAAGTGTGGTCACTGCCAGCGATGGACAGGGGGGTAGCGCAGGCGCTTGGGATGAAGTTACAGTGGCTCAGGGCCTACCCACGCTTCAAGTTGCCTTGAGCGTCAAGGAGCGGTCCGGGATCGATAGGAACGACGAGCCGGTGACCTCCGGTATTCCCCTGTCGCGCGATAACAATATCACCAACGTTGATGAGCTATGCATCAAGGATTCCGCAGGCAACCTCGTGCCGGCTCAATTCAGGGTGCTGGCTAGATACGATGGGGAGCCCACCGACACCTCAAGGCCAATACGGGTAGTTCTGGTGGATTTCGCTGCGCAAGTTTCTGCCAATAGTGAATCCCTCTACTACCTCGAAGACAAAGGAGCCGGGACCATGACAGGTCCGGACATCGCCTCGGAAGACGCCACTCATATCCTACTGACTACGGGCGCAGTCACGGCGAAGATAAACAAATCTACCTTCAACCTCTTTGACCAAGTGTACATCGATTCTGATGGCGATGGACAGGTCGACGATCCCGTTGTACTTGGAAACCCTGGGGATGGGATCACCGTTATGCATCAGGGAACCGAATACACCAGCAACAACACCCCCGCCGAGATCGTGATTGAGGAAAACGGTCCAAGGCGGGCTGTGGTAAAGGTGAAGGGGTATTACAAAGATAGCTCGGGCAACCTGCTCTATCCACCCTTAGGTGATACGGGGCTAAGCTACACCGTCAGGTTTGAGGCCTGCAAGGACCAGTCCTACATCAAGGTGGACTACGCCCTGGAGAATGAAAACAAGGGCTGGACACGATGGACAACTCAGCCTGTTCATACGATATACATAGATTCTGTTCGGCTAACGACGAGCCTAGAGCTGAGTGGTACCAAGACACTTCTACTAGATACCTATGAAGATAGCTTCAATTCCGCCTCCTATGAGCTACTCCAGGATCATGTGGAGAACGGGCAGGAGGAAACCAACAACTTCCTCTACACAATAACCAAAGACGGATTGCAGGTGGATTCCCAATCGGCGAGATACGAGGGGCAGGTTGCCCTATCCGATGACGAAAAGGGCTTGATGATCGGCACTCGCTGGTTCTGGCAGAATTGGCCCAAGGGGCTTGAGGTTACCGACAATACCATTAACCACTACCTCTGGCCGGATATGAGCTACGATCATCGGATAATTGGCGGTATATACAAGACCCATGAGCTGATCTACAGCTTCCACGATAGCTCTGTTTCCTCCTTTGAAAGGGAGCAGGCCACTCTTAAAAACCGGCTTCTCGCTCGTCCATCTGGTGAGTGGTTTGCTCAGACGGACTTCTTTGGCCCTATGGCTCCAGCGGGAGTCACTAGTGACTACACCTTCGCAGCCGGGGAGGAGCTACAGGTTGCCCTGGAGGTCTTCGATAACATGATCCGAGCCAAGTTTGATTCCGATTACATTGAGGTGAGCTATGCACCAGAGACCCTCTTCACCTTGCGGGAGAAGCGGCCTATCTCAAACGATGATGGACCTCTCAATTGGTATGGATGGCTCTGGTTCGGGGACACTCCTCGGGGTGCGGGAACCTATGGCTATAGTGCCCAGCATTATGCGTGGGACTATGTATCGCTGATGCACTCTCTGCGCTTCGATGATTACAATATGTTCGATATCGGCGAAGAGTTCGTGAGCCACAAGGCCGATATCATTATTATCCATGATCCCTACGGCTTGGATGCCCCCGATGAGGACCTCCTCTTTCACGGCGCTCATCGTTATGAGCAGGATGCGCTTCTCAGTTTTAACGATGAGTATTCCGTATCTCGGCAATACATAGCGGGCTCATCACATTTTTGGATCAAAGGGCTCATCCTACAGTACTTCCTCACCGGAGATGAGCGCTACAAGGATGTGGCCCTGCAAACGGGATTCCATCTGACCAATTATTACCTCGATTGGCTTGGTTGTGATCAGCAGCCTGTGTCTATTGTTGAGAGCAGAAATCAGAGCCGTGCGGTGAACGGCCTTGTGGATATCTATAAATTGACCGGGGAACAAACCTATCTGGATGCTGCCTATGATATCTTCGTGAATGCGATCCTGAGCATGGAGGGGGGCAACCAAGGGGGATGGATAGATTTCACCGATGCCCACGCCTCCTATTCCTGGACCGGCAACGAGGATGCCTATGCTCATATCTACTACGATACGATAGCTTCTGAAGCTTTGGTTAATCTGGCCTATGCGCTCAAGGATAGGGGGCTCAGCAGTGAATATACTGAGGTGAAGGATTTCCTCCTGCGCCAGGCATCATGGGTACGAGACCATCTGTATACCAATTGGGAGGATGGCCTTTGTGGTGATTACGATTCAGGTATGACACTCTACTTCCCCTATACGGTTAAAAACGATTGGAGGGAAGGGGCTATGTGGCAAGCGAACGATGGAGTCTTCAACACAGGGTACTCTGCCGTCTTTGCCGATACCTTTGCCTTTGCCTATCGGGAAACGGGGGATACAGCGTGGCTCGACTTAGCCCGCAGTGTTTTTAAGGACCTGCAAGTCTATGGTATTGTCGATGGGGAATGGCTGAGTGTGAAGTACGATGGTGATAAGGTAGAGGGCTTCTATTCAAATCCACAAAGCGCTTACCTTAAATTCGGGAACCTGGCCACCAAACCGCTTTTCTACTTGAGAACAGAGTGGGAGGTAACTCAGGGATTGGTGTAAAGGACGTTGGTTACGATGATTTGGTGGGGGAGGTTTTGACCTCCCACGGGCGAAGGAATTCGTCCCCACTCCCCGGATGATGATGATGGAGTCCTATATTCGTCATTCCGTGCTTGACACGGAATCCAGTTCCTTTACATTCTAGATTCCGGCTTTCGCCGGAATGACGGAATGGGCCCTTTGAAATCCGAGTGACAATACGTCAAATTAAGAGTCACAGCGTACTAGGATAGGAACCTGGTTTTGTCGGAGTTTTCAATTACGGGGGGTAACAACTATGAAAAAAGAGATGCATTTTGCTGTCGCGACGCTTAACATAGGAAGTGTCTCCCATCAACTATGCCGTGGAATACTCGCTACAATACTCTTGACTGCTTTGATGCTCCCCTCAGCCTGTCATGAGTCCAAGAGCAATCATCCCCCCTCCACCCCCACAATTGTCCTCTTTCCCACTTCACCTACCACGAGTGACAATCTAATCTGCGAAATAACAACTCCCAGCATTGATCCCGAGGGAGATGAGGTGACCTATTCCTATCAGTGGTATAAAGATGACGAGCTTCAATCAGAGCTGACTGAGGGTATTATATCCGCAGAATATACCGCTATTGGTGAGACGTGGAGGTGTGTGGTCATTGCCAGTGACGGTATTACTAGCAGCTCTAGCGGATCGGATGGGGTGACCATTAATTTGAGTCCACCCACAAACCTTCAGGTTGAGGCAATAACCTCTACACAAATAGATTTGACCTGGGCTGCTTCTGCAGATAGCAGTGTAGTTGGCTACAATGTATACAGGGATTCAGTTCTGAGTGCCACCTCTTCCTCAACTTCTGCTTCGGATAGCTCCCTGGTGCCTTCCACTACCTACTTGTATGCTGTTTCTGCCTATGATTCCCATGGACATGAATCGGAGCCTTCAGCTTCTATACA
>JAXHVC010000074.1:0-2107 GCA_034189315.1 Chloroflexota bacterium
GCCGTCAAGCCGCTGGCCGGTGAAGAGTTTGTCTGTATCCAATAGTCCACTTTCAGTACGAGTCACTCCGAAGGGGAAGTAATCGATATTGGCCACCAAGGCTCCAGAGCTATCTGTGGTCAATGATGTACCAGAGAGATGGTCCTGGTGGACATATTTGAGCCCATTATTGTTCCTATAGGCGATCTCTCGGCCACCGAGATAGTAGTGGCTGGTCTCCTCTCCGGTGGTGAGGTTGATTTCGTAGCAGTGGGACAGTTGGGACATGGTGTTGAAGGGTGCCACTGGCAAGGCCAGAGGCTTGCCAGTGTTTCCAGAGGTGGGTGGATATGTTGACGGGTGAAGGTCAGAGGGAAAGTGGGCAGAGAGGGTGATATAGAACATATCAAGAGTTCTGGAGCAATGGACACTGGCAAGCCTTCGGCTTAGCCCATGCCACCCAAGCTCACTTGGTTCTTGGCCTGGCCAACCGTCCGCTGTTGAAGGGTATGTCGGCGGTTCCGGCGGGAACAGTCTGAGTAGAAGTAAGTCATGCAAATCCCACGACAGCGGCGGTGACTATGGTACTCTGAGCCTGGTCATGATCTCTAGAGTCTATGCTATTTCCAAATCGCTTACTAGTATCCAAAGCGAGTTCTTAATAGAATTATGCGCGATCAAGTTGTAACATTTCAATTCCCGGTCAAACCTAACTAAGACTCTAGGATCCTTCGAAAAACTCGAATAGATTGTACTCTCGTTGGGATCTTGTTCCACAGTACCGGTGCATCCGATCAGTTTCCAGTAATTTTCGCTGTTTATCACTTGTCCGTTAGCATGTTTTGTACCATTGAACGTTGCCATCCTAACTCTATCTCCTGATTTCATCTGCACTTCTCCATTTATCAGCGCCTCGGATATACAGGGGTATGGCTACCGTCGGGGTGTTGTACATCCCAATGTGGAGCATGAGTTCCATTGTGACTAGTAGGTACCCATACATTGCCGTGCTTATAAGGGTATCCATATCCGGGCCCGTTTGGATTCTTAACCTTCTTACCACTCCAGTTTTTCGGTGGAAAGTAGCCATCTTCTGCTCTCGGAGCGCTAGGCGTTTGAGCACCACTTACCCCCTCATCCACCGTCAAATCATCTCCGGAGTCGGAACTACTCCAGAGATTATTCCACGCATTGCTAATGGAAGCTCCTATTGCTTCGTAATTGGTCGTCACAACTGTAATTGCTGTTCCTGCTATTGCTACAGGGATTAGTGCATCATTAGCAAATCCGATAACCGTTACATTATCTGCAACAAGGCCTGTAATAATTGAGCCTCCAATGAGTAATGGCTTTGTATTCCACTCATGTCCCTTGTTTCCATGCATTGCACGTAAACTCAATAACATAAAACGATTAGGCCCTTAGCTCCGAGAAACAATAGAATGTAGGGAATGCACTACAAAGGGAGTGAAGGGGATGAAGCAGGAATCGATAAATCTCATCGAGTTTCAGAATAAGTTTGCTACGGAAGAATACTGTCGAGACCATCTATTTCGCCTACGCTGGCCAGAGGGTTATAGTTGCCCACGGTGCGGTAATCAGCAATCCTATATACTTCCCAAGCGATGTCTCTATCAGTGTAAGCGATGTGGCTATCAGACGTCGCTCACTGCAGGAACCGTCTTTCACAAGACGAGAACTCCTCTGAGGAAATGGTTCTGGATGATATTCCTGATGAGTAGGCAGAAGTGCGGTGTCTCCATGCTTTCCTTGCAACAAATGCTTGGGATCAGAAGCTACAAGACAACCTGGGTTATGGGACACAAGATTAGAAAAGCTATGGCAGATCGGGATGCAAACTACAAGCTGGCTGGCCTGATAGAGATGGATGACACTTATCTGGGTGCACCTCGAACTGGAAAGAGAGGTAGGGGAGCAGGAGGAAAAGCAAAGGTTGTGGTGGCTGTAGAAAACAGGGGAAACAAGGCAGGTTTCGCCACAATGTGCCAAGTTGAACAAGTTAGTGCGGAGGAGCTCCATCATAAGTTCCAAGGACAACTTGAACCACGATGTAGGATTCGAACAGATGGCTGGAAAGCATACGGTGTTTTTGAGACTATCGAAAGCA
>JAXHVC010000075.1:0-7464 GCA_034189315.1 Chloroflexota bacterium
GCTGTTGGATCTAGTACCGTACTAGCTCCTATCTTGAGGGAGATCTCTCTGCGTCTTTTATTGGGTTCTATAGCGATGACTGTTCTTGCTGGTCCAAGACTAAGTAGTTGGGTAATTAGTAATCCTACTATGCCTTGACCAAAAATAACTACGACCTCTCCAAGATTTGCCGATGCATCCCATGTGCAGTTTATCGCTGTTTCCAGAGTTGCTAAGAATACACCCAACTGTGGAGTGATATCGTTTGGCAGTTTTGTTGCTGAACACTTGGGTATTATGTATCTTGTTTGGTGAGGGAAGTGGGCAAAGACAAGGTCACCTGTACTGAAATCGGTCACTCCTTGACCTAAGTCAACAATCCTACCAACACTTGCATAGCCATACTTTATAGGGAATCGGAATGATCCTTCCATGGTAGACAGGCATGAATCGATCTCCATATCGGTGGGGATTAGTCCGTTATAGACCAGCATCTCTGTTCCGTGACTTATACCAGAAAACAGGGTTTCTATCTCAAGTTGGTTGTCACCTGGATTCCCTATCTCAACATCCTTGAAAGAGAGATGCTTGGGAGAGGTGAACCAGATGGCACTAGCTTTACTCACTCTTTTATTCTTCCCTCAAGGATGAAGTCGGCCCCCATTTTTGTCATGGTCATATCGGATAACTGAATGGCTTGGCAGAGTCGAGATATTCCCAAATCTCCTACTGCCTCCAATCCGATGCCCAGTAGCTTGGGTGCGATGCATACTACCATCTTGTCTGCCAATCTTTCTCTGAGGAGTGATGTGATGATACCTGATCCTCCTTCCACTAGGATGGAGGATGTCTTCTCTCTACCCAATTGCTGTAGCAATTGGCTGAGATCGACCTGGCCTTGGAAATTCTCCTGTAAGGAAAGTATCTTGGCTCCTAGTTGCTGGATATCCGCCATCTTCTTAGTATTGGCTTTTTGTGTGGTGGCGATGATAGGCTGACTTGGATTTTGAAATACTCGTGCATCGAGAGGTATGCGCAATGTGCTATCCACGATAATAGGGATAGGGTGGTTCCCCTTGGCCAATCTGACAGTTAATCTGGGATTATCTTGCAGGACGGTCCCAATACCGACCATCATGCTGTTGTTAATTGTGCGGAGGTGATGTGCATATTTTAGGGATGATGTGGAGCTAATCCATTGGGATTGGCCTTCCCTAGTGGCTATCCGACCATCTATTGTCTGGGCATACTTAATGGTGACAAATGGCAATCCAGTTTGAATATACTTGAAGTAGACTTCGTTGAACCTTCGGCATTCGGGCTCAAGTATCCCCACTAGTACGTCCACTCCATGCTCTTTCAGCAGTTGGATTCCCTTGCCATTAACGGTGGGATTTGGATCCAGGGTGCCGATCACCACACGTCCTATACCACTCTGTAGAATAGGAGTGGTGCAAGGTGGAGTCTGTTTATCAGTGTGGCAGCATGGTTCGAGATTACAGTAGAGTGTACTTCCTCGTAGATCACCTTTGGCGTTCTCGATGGCATTGAGCTCTGCATGCTTATCTCCATATCTCTTATGGTAACCCCTCGCGATAATCTGCCCATCCTTTACTATGACAGCTCCGACCATTGGATTTGGGCTGGTCATGCCTATTCCTTTACGAGCAAGCTGTAATGTGCGCCTCATGTAATATTCGTTGTTGGCTATTTTTGGTCTTGTCACCTTGCGATCTGTCTCCATGTGTAGAATCTTCTATGAGATTACTATTATAGTAGAGACAATTTGACATTGCCATAAAGGATGGGGTGTTGGTAGTGTGAGTAAGGTGACATAATGATAGTGGAGCTCGGCAATGATATGCGTTTGACCAGTGTGGTTCCTAGAATGAGAATATGGCTTGAATGACTTAATGTACATTGTTTGGCAATAGCTGCTTCGAATGTGCTTTAACAACAGTTAGTTTAATGGTGGAATTCAGATGAGGTTTGGAGTATATTTTCAACCATGAATTGGAATGGCAAGGATTATTATAGGGTTTTAGGAGTTGGTGAGGATGCAGGAGCTGATGAGATAAAGAAAGCATATCGCAAGCTTGCATTTCAGCATCATCCGGATATGAACCCTGGTAATGAACAGGAGTCTACTGAACGGTTTAAGGAAGTCAATGAGGCTTTTGAGGTCCTCAGTAATCCGGATAAAAGATATCAATATGATATGTCCAGGAAGATGGGATTTGGTGGTGATCCATCTTTTACTAGGAGACCAGAGGGATATCGGGGATACTCGGAGGAGGATATCTTCAGGGACATGTTCCAAAATCCTTTTGTGGAACAGATCTTCCGGGAGTTTGAGCGCGCTGGATTGAGAAATGATGAGAGGTTTTTTGAAGATATCTTCTTCAGTGGGCGTGGTGTGGTGTTCGAATTCTTCAGTGGTCCTGGAGGAGGGCGCCGTAGGGTATATAGGTTTGGAGATGATGGTGGTATCGATGATCAGAACGATCTATTATCACGTCGAAGACGTAAACGTAAGATTCCTCTCAGACATCGCGTGCTTGGAAAGGTTGTCCAAAAGGTCGCAAATTATAGTTACAGGAAACTCTCTGACAGAATGGAAAAGATGATAGAGGGGATAGAATCGGAGTCTGGTAGTGGCAATATGTACTTCGATCTCCCAATTTCTAAGAAAGAGGCGCGCTCGGGAGCAGAGAAGGTATTCAGCTATGAGTTGGATGGCGAATTAAAGAAAGTGAAGATCAATATTCCGGCAGGTGTACGAGATAGAACTCGAATAAGGTTGGCTGGAATGGGTGGAGTGGGCCACTATGGTGCAGGTGATCTTTACTTAAAGGTCAAGGTGCGTTGAAGACAATGACTTTGTTTCGTAGAGCTTGTGTTTGATGTCATTACCGTGTTGTTCTTCTATAATGGAATGGTAGTAATAGTATTGTGTATCCCTCCCGAGCTTGTTCTTACTCCACAGAGATTGTCTAATCTACATCATTATACTTCCACTTCAACTGTATCCAGTTTCCGGGGTGGAATACCACATTAAAACTTCAATATCGGGTGAAGGGAAATAAGCGCTTCATACATATATCCAATGAGACTTTAGATATGAATATATGGATTGATTGATAGAGGTAAATCGGCGTACGGTTTGATTCTTGCAGATGTCAAATGCGCTGAGCGATGCTTCTGCCTAATCGCAGAACCTGTGATGTCTATTTGAACATGAGATTTGTTAGACCATGTTGAACTGGAAATATGTTTTTCCACAACAATCTTCCCGTTCTTGTAGCATTGCACATTGCCCAAGGGATTTACCTGTGTCTATAATGAGGTTGATGGATATGGTCAAAGCAGTTTCAGCCCTTTTGATGCGGAAGCGCTCACGTATGCTGCTCCTCTTTATACTGCTATGCGTTGGCTCCACATTAGGTAGTGTCAGCAATGCAGCACAGCCACATGTCGACGTGTTGAACGTTGATGGTGTGGTGAATCCTGTGCTGTCTAATTATCTTGATCGTGGTATTGACCGAGCAGAGGAGGATGGTGCTGAGGCATGCATCATAAACATGGATACACCCGGTGGTTTACTCTCTTCAACAGAAGACATCGTTGAACGTATAGACGAGGCCGAGGTCCCTATTGTGGTGTACGTGAATCCATGGGCAGGTTCGGCAGGAACCTTCATTACTCTGGCGGCAGATGTTGCTGCAATCTCTCCGGGCGCACGAATCGGCGCAGCTAGTCCTGTTAGTGGTGGCGGCGAAGAAATATCGGAGACAATGAAGAAGAAGGTAACCCAAGATACTTCGGCATGGATCGAGGCCATTGCCAATGAACATGGTCGAAATAGCGCAGCAGCCATAGCAGCAGTTGCAGAAGCCGCCTCTTATAGCTATGAAGAGGCTTTGGGTCTGGATGAAGTGGAGGACTGGGAAGCACTGGGTTTGGATTCATCATACATTGATCCCCCTTTGGTAGATGTGGGTGCTGATAGTCTTGAAGCGCTTGTTGAGATGCTTGGTCAAGGAGTGGTTCTAGTTGATGGAACGCAGTTTAATATTTCTCCAGGGTCTGAGATCAAGTATGTGGATATGAGTACCCCTGAAGATTTTCTATATACCATTAGTGATCCGAATATAGCGTATATATTAATGAGCTTGGCTATGCTCGGACTCCTGATAGAGCTGGCCAATCCGGGGCTAATCTTTCCAGGGGTAGTAGGTGGCCTATCGCTCATCCTATCGATATACTCGCTTGGTGTGTTGGATGCAAATTGGGCAGGTGTGATATTGATTCTATTAGCTGTTGGACTGTTTGTTGCGGAGCTGTTCACGACTACCTTTGGATTGCTTACCGCAGGGGGGGTAGCGGCTATGGCATTGGGATCCCTCATATTATTCAGTGGTACTCCTTTCGAGATTGACTGGTGGCTAATTGTCATAGTTGTAAGTCTGTTTACTTCGATATTTGTTATTGTAGTCTGGGCTGTGGTTCGTACTATGAAAATGCCAGTGAATACTGGTGTGGAGGGTCTTGTGGGGCAGACCGGTGTTGTGGTTAGCACACTTGATCCTAAGGGAGTGATCAGCCTTCAAGGCGAGAATTGGAATGCGGTGGTAGATGGTGAGATGGTTGAAGCTGGAGAAGAGGTAATGGTAACTAAGGTTAATGGATTGAAATTAACCGTAGTGAGAAAAGAAAAGGAGGTAATCTAATGGGCCCTTGGGTTTGGTTGATTGCACTTGTGTTTGCGGTAGTAGTCATGTTAATACTGCCAGCGGTGAAGATTGTTGCTCAGTATGAGCGAGGAGTTGTCTTGCGTCTAGGAAGGTTTCAGAGTATTAGAAATCCCGGATTGACTATAATCATCCCCTATATAGACAATATGATCAAGGTTGATACTCGAGTAATCACTATGGATGTACCCTCCCAGGAAGTGATTACGAAGGATAATGTTACAGTAAAGGTAAATGCAGTGGTATACCTGAGGGTAATCAACCCAGACGATGCAATCCTTCAGGTGGCTGATTATATTCGAGCAACCTCTCTCATCTCGCAGACTACATTACGTAGTGTGTTGGGTCAAGCGGAATTGGATGGTTTGCTGGCTCGGCGAGATGAAATCAATATGAAGCTGCAACAGATTGTAGATGAGCAGACAGATCCTTGGGGTGTGAAAGTGAGTACGGTGGAGATCAAAGATGTGGAACTCCCTCAGACGATGCAACGTGCGATGGCTGCTCAGGCTGAAGCCGAACGCGAGCGGCGAGCCAAGATCGTCCATGCCGAAGGTGAATATGAAGCGGCAGCGAAACTAGCAGACGCAGCTAGGATTATTGCCACAGAGCCTGGTGCAATGCAGCTTCGCTATCTAAGTACTGTATCTGAGTTGGCTACAGAGAAGTCTAATACGATACTCTTTCCATTACCATTAGATACACTTGGGAGTTTGGCTGCGGGGAATTCTCGGAAAACTGAGGATAGGGATCAATCGCGCTGAACTTGAAATGCCATGGTCTTGAGACTAGAATATCTCTGGTTTTGGGCCAGTATTGGAAAGGAGGGAAAGAGTGTCTACTAAGACGGAGTTCTATGTCGGCTTGGTGAGCACAATGGCAATAGCGTTTCTAATGCCATTACTCTCAAGTGCGTTCGAGATAGGACTATGGCCATTCATCGGATACCTACTCATGGGGGCTACGGCGCCTATGATAGGGCATGCTCTCTATTTGGAAGAAAAGAAGTATCTCGAGGCAGGGGTAGGGCAGGAGGCTGAAGAGGGGAGTGAGGGGTAGTGTACTGACTTTGTCGAGGTATGATGGAGAGTCGAACTCGACAGATGGTGTAGTCGTACACATAAGTTAGAAAGGTGGCACGTTGCGGAATCATGTTGTACTACCGCAAGACATGTCAGAGCAATGTCACTGGCACATCTGCCGCCGTTAGTAGTTAAGGAGGGAACTGGATGGCGCATCGCGAGATAGGGTGGATGATTTCCATTGGAGGGAGTGAAATCTGGTGGCTTCTCTATTTCTTCGCTATAGCATTTCTAGTTGCGATAGGGCATTCGGCCTACCAGCGTTATCACCTCTGGCATGTGGGTAAGAAGGATAATAGATATGACAATATGGCAGAGCGGGGAAAGTGGTTCCTCAATACGACTCTGCTTGATGGATTTCTACATCGGCGATTTTTTAGGTTTGGGAAAAAGGGTGATCCTAACCGAACTGTTCCAAGAGAATTGAATCCTGGTTTAATGCATCTCCTAATCTTTGGCGGATGTATGATACTGGTGACGGCAGCTGGGATGGACTTTCTATCCCACTATTTTTTTGAGTTCATAGAGGGTGGAGTATACTACGCATTATCGTTCCTGAGTGATCTAGCTGGTCTGATGATCTTGGTGGGTGTTGGACTTGCTGCATACAGGAGATATGTTACAAAACCTGATAGGTTGGATAATAAGCGCGACGATGTTATAGCTGCAGTACTTATCGTAGTCGTGGTGATCACTGGCTACATTGCAGAGGGATTCCGAATCGCCGCTATGAACTCTCATCAAGCAGATGTAATGGCTGGATGGGAGCTCAGCTGGGAATACTGGGGATTTGTCGGCTATGGTCTTTCCACTATTTTCGATGGGATTTTTGGAGCCGGAGCAGAACTCGCGCTCTATCGGTTTAATTGGTGGTTACACGTTCTTGTAACCGTTGGGGCTATTTTATATGTTGCCCTTTTCTGGAATAGATTAACCCACATAATCGTATCTCCTTTGAATGTGTTCTTTAGGTCGATGCGACCGAAGGGTGCACTAGCTCCGATAGATTTGGAGACGGCGGAAACCTACGGCGTATCCAAGATTCAAGATTTCACTTGGAAGCAATTATTAGACCTGGATGCATGCACACGATGTGGCAGGTGTCAGGATAATTGCCCTGCTTACAGCACGGGTAAGCCTTTATCTCCAAAGGCACTTGTTCAGGACCTCAAAACTCACTTCGTCGAACGTGCCCCTATTCTCCTAAAGGGTGGCAATGGTAGCAATCCTGAAGGGGAAGATGAGAGTGGAAATGGCGATGGTGAGCGTAGTCTGATTGGGGACGTGATCACCGAAGATGTCCTTTGGTCTTGTACCACTTGTCGTGCTTGTCAGGAAGCCTGCCCAGTTTTTGTGGAACATATTGATAAGGTTGTTGATATGAGGCGTAATCTGGTTCTGGAACAGGCAAGCATACCCGAAACAGCAGAGAGTATTCTAAGGAGTATTGAGGCCAGGGGCCATTCTTGTCGCGGGACTACTCTAACAAGGACCGATTGGACTGCTGGGCTGGATATCAAGACTATGGCAGAAGATCCCAATGTGGATGTTTTGTTCTGGACTGGCTGCCAAGCTGCACTGGAGGAGAGAAACAATCAAGTGGCAATAGCGCTTGCTAAGGTTATGAAGCATGCGGGAGTGAGTTTTGCCAC
>JAXHVC010000076.1:0-14278 GCA_034189315.1 Chloroflexota bacterium
ATATTAAATCAGTGATTATATAGATGATCGATAGGCTGGTTCACTATCGTAATATATGTGAAATATAAACACTATGGGGAACGTATATACCAACTTCCAAACGCTACAAGAAGCCATGATAAGTAACGTATAAATAGAGAGCCAGATAGAGCCTATCGCCGGAAAGAAACTCATACCGGCGGCGATCACTATGAGCAGAGTTGGGTAAAGAAGCAACCTCAATGTAACCTCTTCACTGGTACACTGGGCTGATCATAGGAAAGCCCACGTCTATCTAGGTAACACCAGTACTGAGGCAGTAACACGTGCTCCGCCTCTAGTTCTATACTGGCTCGCAATTTAAGAATCATATACTGTCATGAAGTCTTTGTCCTACTCAACCTAGCCTCGACCTCTTTAGCAGCTTCAATCTTGGAACTAACCTTAGCGAGTTGTGAGGAAAGGGTGGTATCACCAATGATATCCTTAACCCAATTGCTGAAGTCATTCCTCTCATCATTAACATGGTAATAGAAGGTTTCATCAGACATATCGCGGAAGGAAGATGCAAGCTCATTCAGATTCTTCATTGTCTTGCCATCTTGGCAAAAGAATATATATTCAGTGGGTACATCTTGAATCTGAACCGGTTTAGAAGCAACTTTCTTGGTAGCAGTGACCTTAGTAGTGGCAGCAGCTTTTGTGGTTGTGGAAGCAGCCTTGGTGGTGGTCTTTTTTACAGTGACTTTCTTGGAACTCGACTTGGCATCTGTAGCCATCTTCTTGGGCCTCCTCTGTTATTAGTTAATCTTAAACAAGACTAGCGTAGCATTATTATAAGGATCATGACGTTGAGTCATGGGTAGCTGCATTACACTGTGGATAGTATAAGTAGGACAAGGATCATAATAAGGTCGTATCCCGAATATAGTGGGGATTAGCCTCCCTCTTTGTAAGAATGTGCCCTTGCATGTCAAGGGATTGTAAGGGGCCTATTATTGATGTTCGGCAACACAAATGATTCCAATGGTGATTGGAATTGAAAATTAAAGTGTGATCAAACAATTCGAAGTACCCAGTAATTGACATTATTAAGATCTAATAACTTGCTGATAGTATACACCAGTCTATGCAATATTGTCCTATAATATTTGCTAACTTTTTTATCTTTTGAACTTTTTTTACTTTGACAATCACTACTCAACATATAGTGTGTCGTTTTAACAAAACTTAATATTTCCGGTAAACAACCCATCCGATATTAAACTAGAGAGATATTCGCAATATTACTAGGTGAATGATTGGGTTGCTACATTGCCTTCTCTACTCGAAAAATGTGGGTCGGGCAGGCATGAGGATTCAGCTCTACATAATTCCTTGCCCCACACCAATGGTAATCGAAATCGGTTATCAAATCATGCACAGTAAATGGCTGATCATTTTGAAGCCCTAAAACACCAAGGTTTAGATCAGTCCATCCCGACTGGGAAAACTCGTGGTTGAGGTTAATTACTACGAGAATAACATTAGATAAATCTTCAGCGCTCTTGCTATAGCAGAGGAGCTGACTGTTATCTGTGTTGTGAAATTGCAGACTTCGATTAGTGTGCAATGCGCTATTGTCTCTTCGTATACTGTTGATACTAGTAATAAAACTCCTAAGGCCATCGGCCCTTTCAATGTCCCAGCGCTTGATCTCATACTTCTCAGAATCTAGATACTCCTCGCTGCCCTTTTCTCTTGCAGTGTTCTCACATAACTCGAAGGCGGGACCGTAGATGCCATAGCTAGCCCCCAGGGTAGCTGCAAGAACTAAACGTATCATAAAGGCAGGCCTTCCACCGTTTTGTAGATATTCAGTGAGAATGTCTGGTGTATTAGTAAATAGGTTTGGCCGGAAATACTCTTTTACCTTTGTCTGTGTAAGTTCATGGAAGTAATCTGCGAATTCTTCTTTTGTATTACGCCAAGTGAAATAGGTGTATGACTGAGTGAATCCAAGCTTGGTGAGTTGATACATGATCTTGGGACGCGTGAAGGCCTCGGATAGGAATATGAGATCGGGGTATTCCTTCTTTGTTTCAGTTATGAGCCATTCCCAAAAAGCGAATGGCTTTGTATGTGGATTGTCGATGCGAAAGATCCGTACACCTTGTTCAACCCAGAAGAGTATGATACTTTTGAGCTCTTGCCAGAGATCGTGCCAACTCTCTGAATCGAAGTCTAGAGGAAAGATATCATGATACTTCTTGGGAGGATTCTCTGCATATTGTATGCTGCCATCGGGTCGTGTCCGAAACCATTCAGGGTGCTCCTTCACATAGGGATGGTCTGGTGAACACTGGAAAGCTATATCTAGAGCAATCTCGATGTCAAAGCTGAGAGCCTTACTTACTAAACTCCTAAAATCATTCAAGGTTCCCAATTGAGGATGTATGTCCTTATGCCCCCCTTCTTCTGATCCTATGGCCCATGGGGTTCCTGGATCGTCTTGATTGGCTATAAGAGCATTGTTCTTACCCTTTCTTTGAGTATGCCCAATAGGGTGAATAGGTGGTAGGTAGAGGACATCGAATCCCATCTCGGCGATATAGGGTAAACGATTCTCACAATCTTTGAAGGTACCATGCCTTCTTGGATCGCTGGAGCATGATCTAGGAAACATCTCATACCATGTCCCATATACTGCCTTTTCCCGATCCACGACCACTTCAAGCTCCCTGTAGTAGATGGTGGCAAATCTCTGATCAGGATATCTAGCCATGGTAATGGCCAATTCCTGTTTCATAGCTGTTTGCACCTTTGATGCTACAGGTTGGCTACTATCTCTTATGATTGCTGCCCAATCTTCCAGCCTTTTTACATCATCCTGATGGGCTCGCCGGCTTGCTTCCTCAATGAGATTTGCCCCAGATAACAACTCGACGGTCACCTCTTGTTCTGCTTGTGTCTTCTTCTCTAATCCGCATCGCCATGATTTGAAAGCATCTACCCAGGCGATTATTGTGTAGTAATGGCGTCCTAGTTCAGTGACCCGAAAAGATGCTTTCCACCGATCGTTTGCCATATAGTCCATTGGTGTTTCGGTCCATCGTACGTCTTCTTCCTTGCGATATAGAAGGAATGTTGAGATAGCATCGTGTCCGTCCGCAAAGATATCGGCTTCAACAACAACATCTTCTCCTACGGTTCTCTTGATAGGGAACCTACCTCCATCTATCTCGGGGGTTACTTCTTCTATCACTAAGCGTACTCGATCTTTCAATGCTACCTTCCTTCTTCATCCCGAACGCTGACGAAGAATAAATGCTTAGATGAGAGAGTATTGCATACTATGCATTGGGTATTGGGCTTAACTGTAAGTACACAGGGAATAAGGCCCATATACTGTCCCATCCGTCGATCTGGATTAAGGTAAAACAGATCAATTAGAAAGAATCATGATTTGCTATTAACCTAGAGCCATATGCCTGTGGTCTGAGAGTAATTGCCACCAATATTGTCAGGAATTACCTTGCATTGAAGGAATGCTATCCTTTGGCTGACTGCCTCACTTGCTTCGATTTGAGTTGAGCTCTTACTGATTTCATTTGCTAGCTTATCATCCCCAATGACATCCTTAACCCAAGCGCTAAAGTCGTTGATTCCGCCTCTTGTAGTATGATGCTCAAAGGTTTCGTCTTCCATGACAACCAATGCCTTCCCTAACTCTATGATATTCTTGAATGTGGTTCCATCCTTACAGTAGAATTGCTGATCGTCAGAAACATCATCAAGTCGCTTGCTGGCTTCATTGGAGTTTATTCTACTAATCTTACTCATACATAGCTCCTTATTAAAATGACATATATTCAATATACTTACTATAATCATACAATATTTCTATGATAAGCAAAATAGTCATACACCATAGCTAATAATAAACACGTAGTTATCTTTATGATTAGCACGAATAATGAGTTACCGTTAACCGCAACTACCGAATCCTATGGAAGCCCTGGTTGTATGCCTGTGGTGTTGTTTCGTTATAAGCGTTGCAGACAGCGTATTGCAATAGGTTAACATGGATGTTTCTTTTCATAGTTGTTCTTATACCTAAGAGCTTCTTTCAGGGTATCCTCTTACACCATCATGGAACAGCTTGGAATGGGTTAGGCCATCTCTATATACTCTCACAAACCAACCATGTGTGCTTCTAGAGTCCATTCTAGAAATGACTTCCATATATCCCCATATTTTCTATCTCACATATAGGTTATTACCGAACGATGTCATTGTGTCTAACCATTTGGGTTTCAATCAATAACACCAGTTTCTTATTATGATGCGAAGTGCTCGGTTGCTTTATCTATTGACTTATTAGCAGATAGATATGAGATTGTTTCTCAAAAGCAGTTTTTCGGGTCACAAAACCCAGAGCGATTGCAGTGGTCTTGGTAGAGATGGACGAATCCATGAAAACACTGTTCCATAGTAGTTTCCATCATAAACCTTTGTGACTGTTGGTCTGGTGGTGTTTTAGCGTTTATATGGGGTCTTAATGAGGTGGAAGAATATGTCGATCATTAGAACCTTTGATTATAACTCGGTATCAGTACGTAATCATGATCCTGAGAGCCTGCCGTGAATTGTTGTCCATGAAATCTGTACAACTAAGAATTTGATAATTTAGGCATTATTGTCCTTAATGATCGGTTTCACCAACAATCATTTGAGGATATTATCAAATGAAGTAGATGTCTGTGATTGGATCTTTAGCCTTGATCTCTTCTATGTATACGGCGATCGATTAGAAACTGTAGGTCTTTGTCTAATAGCCTATAACCTAATGGGGACTTATGCCCTTCAAGATAGTATTCGTCATCATGTTGAAGTCTCTACTGTACATATTATTAATGATGATAAAAGTGAAGTCTTTTTATTTAACAGAAAATGATCTGATTAACTATGTAAGCTATGACGTGTACAATAAACCTGTACTTACTAGCAATGATGATTATACCCGTAACTTTAATTGTTCAGGCAGTATGGACAATGAGCTACCGTACGCAATCGAGATAGGTCAATATCATAGTCCAAACTAGATCAACAGTATTTCAGCGATAGCCAGTTCTTGGGCATGGGAATGCTCTGTGAAAAGTAGGTCAGCATATTCTAGCGGGGTGGCTTTATTGTGCTGGAGAGGGTTCTAACATCACCGAGAATCTCATTGTCGGGGACTTGGTATGCAAAGGGATGGTATACTCGTTTTGAGTGGGGCTATGGCCATCAACGCCATGATTCTGCCTATGATAATTACGTCAAAGGCAGCCGAGATAGGAGGATGAAAGGCAAGAGATCACTAGACTATATCAACAATATGAGGTTGAGCATTATTAAGCTATAAGTTAAGAATTGATCCTAGCATAGTAAGGCCTATCTAGGTCATTCGCAACACATGCGCTTTATTATATGGTGATGAGGGCAGATATTCGATTTCGATTTATTACATTGCATAATAACTAATTAGGTCTACGTCCCTGAGAGGGTTAGTAGTCGCTGCAGCATTTTTAGTGACTATGCTTGTCTCACACATTTCGCAATCTCCCTGACTGAAGGCCTCTTTCCATACATAAGTAGAAAAGCCCTTAGCACTTTAGCAGAGATCCACATGGAGAGGATGATCGAAACTCCTAGAATGAAGAGACTCAAAGCTAATTCCCAGGGAGCTATAGAATGACTAGGAATTCTCATCATAGCGGTTATTGGTGCAGTTAGTGGAAAAAGGGTGAGTGCTCTCGCAAAAGCCCCCTCAGGATTGCTGACAATAAGAAAATTCAACCATAGAGGTGCCACTGCGGGAAGTGTGAATATGGCTGACCAGCTTTGACTTTCTCTTGCCGTGGAACCGATGGAGCCAAGCCCTGCTAATAACGCTGCAAATAATAGATATCCTGCAATGAAATATAGAATGCCAAATGCTAATACGTCAATCGGTAATGAGAGTTCTTCAAGTGCTGGTATATTAACCGATGCAACCTGAGAGAAGATCCTAAGGGATGTGAGCCAGACCAATACTTGAAGAAGTCCAGCACCACCAAGTCCCAATACCTTGCCTGCTAGAAGTTGTCTTGAAGAAACAGATGAAAGAATGATCTCAATAACCCTTGTTTCCTTTTCCTCTGCTACGCTTTGTAGAAGGAAACCGGAAGTGAAGAAGATAGAAAATGTGAACAGTACGCCGAAAACCAAGGGCAGAAAGAACTTATCGAATTCGTTAGAGTCTCCAGCCAATTCCCCATCCTCATTCAGTGATAATGTAGCTAAGACCATGGGGACTTCTACGCGTTCCAGAATCTCATCGTCCACCTGCTCTTCTAGTAGATTAGTTAATAGGAATCCCTCGGTTTCCTGTGACGTATCGTTTCCTGATCCCAGCGGTGTTTCCATAGTAAATCTGATAATCGTCCCAGTGGAGACATAGTCTTCCGGAATAACGATGTATTCCATAATCTCATCTGCAAGAAGGTCATCTTTTGCTTTTTCCTCGTCCTCGTAGGAAGTGAATTCCAAACCAAGTGGACTGGAGTAGTCGTGAAACATCGAGGTATTATCCACAAATCCAATCTTGTCTACCTGTTCTGATGATGGTTCTTCCAATAGCTGAATCAGCTCATATACTCCATAGCCTAGAATTGCTATAAGAGGTATGCTGATTGTAAGCAAGATATACGAGGTTCTTCTTGTTGCCTCGCGGAATTCGCGTCTCAGAATGAGCAGGACCTTTCTCATCTGCCCTCCTTTGCAACCTGAATGAATATATCTTCTAGAGAAGGCGTGGATATCTCAAAGCGATTGACTGTAATACCGTTCGTAACAAGTGTGCTAAGCACGTCTTGTGGAGAGGAGGTTCCATCGAGAGTAATCTCGAAAAGGTCTTTAATCCTTGTATACCTGGATATCCCGGGTAGGTTCTTAGGGAGATGATCACAATCTACAAGCACCGAATTGTTACGATATCTAGACTTAATCTCTGCCAGATTTCCATATAGAGCTACGACTCCTTTGTTTATCATGAGGACCCTATCGCACATGGTCTCTACTTCATTCATCATATGGCTGCTTAGGATGACAGATTTACCTTGACTCTTGAGATCTAGAATCATCTGTTTGAGTAGTTTCGAATTAACAGGATCCAGGCCAGAGAATGGTTCATCGAGCACGATAACTTGAGGATCGTGCAGTATGGTTCCGATGAATTGTATTATCTGTCCCATACCTTTACTTAACTCTTCAATGTTTTTGTCTTTATGTGCCAGCATATCAGAATGAGAGAGGAATTCCTGTGCTCTATCCTTTGCCAACCTAGTTTCCATATTCTTGAGTGTAGCCAAATAGGTTAGCGTATTAGTCACGGTTGATTTGCGGTAGAGCCCTCGTTCCTCAGGAAGATAGCCTATTAGGTTTTTGGTCTCCTCGTTCAGTGGTTCCCCGAGGAGGTATATCTCTCCGGAATCCGGTTTTACTATATCCATCATCATTCGTATGGTGGTTGTCTTACCTGCACCATTAGGTCCGACCATTCCGAAGCTCTCGCCTTCGTAGATGTCGAAAGATACATTGTTGACCACGGCCTTGCCATTATAGGACTTGCACACATTTGATATCATCGCTGTTTTTTGGCCAGTGTGGGGTTTTGTGGGTAGGATGGCTGGTGGAACAATAGTGTCGTATTCCAAATTGTGTGTGGATACCTGATAGTCTTTGTCTGTATCACTTTTCCGTTTGTGTCTTGAGATAGCTATGCGAATCAGTATTGCGATGCCTAATGCGGTCAACAGTGCAACTAGAGTTGCATCCATGTGTATCCTCCTACCGGATGCCCTGGACTTGCTATTTTGGTAAGTGTATAGAATCCCTACTCAATTCTAGGTGTTCTACTCCTGGCAAAGTTTACTTTGCTTTTCTTCTGTTGTCATTTATCCGCCCTTTATATGTTTGATGTATAGTGATACTGAGTACTGTATGGTTGAATATGGGATTGGTGACAGTTCGAATATGCGGATAGTGTTTGGCTATAAAGAAACAGCTCGCTGATAAGGCGAGCTGTTGGTGTCTATTACTTTGCACTGTGCAATAATGCTCGGTTGTGGATTATATTCATGCAGTAGGTTCTTCGATGGATATGATTACATCTGGGAAGAAGATACGATACCCGCTATCAAAACCAACTGCGAATTCTCCATCGGCTATTGATGCGTCGATAACCTCTGCATCTTCATCGTATACATATTCCCACCATGTTAACGTATGCTGAACATTGAACTCGAAGTTCAGCTCGTATGTTCCCTCGGAGTCTTCGGGTATAGTAAAACTCGTCGTTCCCTCAGCCAAGTCGAAGTGGAATTCTGTGCCGTATATAGCGGAGAATTCCTCGGTTGTAGCAATAGTAAGCGGCTCACGTGGACTTGCCTCTGTACCCCAGAAAACCTCGTCGGCCCATAGATCAAATGTCTGTGGAGGCCGCTCTTCTGTTACTGCGATTATGCCAAATGGTACATCATGGTCATATTGGCGATCTATCCAATACTCCAATTCGCCCTGATCGGGATCGTCATCTGGGTCGTCCCAAAAAACGGTCACATCGCGAGGCTGAACATTGTCCACTTCGTGAAAGTAACCCCGCATTGTATATACATCGGAAGTGAATGTATACACCCCACTAGCTTCTGTGTAGTTTAATCGTGGTATGTAGACATCTGCATCCATTTCAATATAGAAGAGCTCTATCTCGATTCCGTCGTACGTTCCTGGATCAGGTAACTCGTCTGAGTCGAAAAAGGTGGTGTCATTCACAAAATCAACAACATATGCCTCTTCTACATCTTCTGTAGAGAATACTTCGTAGTCGGATGTACCAGAATCATCGTCGCCGAGCAGGGTTAGCTTTTTCAGTGCTACTGTATATCCTTCTGGCGAAAGCGTTGCAGATACTCCTCCTCCCCCAGAGTCAGGGGAATAATCGGGTTCAACATACAAAAAAGAAGATGTGAACGTGGATGCAGCTGCCACTTCTGCTGATTGTGCTGCTCCAGTCAGGGATGCGCTTACCAGGAATCCGGAGGTTGTGCTCTCAGATTCCTCCGAGGACTCGGAACAATCACAAGCAGGCAACCATACTAAGATAACTACTACAACAAACAGAGATAAGAACAGAGCAGGTTTTCTCACAGTTACATATCCTCCTTCCATAATATGACTACCATTACATGCTTAAGCATAGCTAAAGCGAATTACGTATGAAATGACTGAAACTAATTACGTATCCGTTAAGAACTTGCTCCAATAGCATAGAAGAACTAACTAGATCTAACATGTTGTCTGTTGTGCTAAGTTGGGATGAGCTATCCGGTGCTAGAATCATGCGTGTTCAAAGGAGAGCTTATTGAATACTTGTGTCCCTGTTCTTCGTTTTGACTGCAGAGAATGAGCGTGAAAAAGAAGGTGGATCCCTTACCCAAACCGGGGCTTGCAACCCATATCTTGCCACCATGCTTTTCTATAATCCTTTTGCATATGGCCAGGCCCAAACCCGACGAATTTGGCTCGTATTTTGTTCTATCTACCTTGTAGAATTCATCGAAGATACTGGGTAATTGTTCTTTAGCTATTCCCTCTCCAGTATCCCTGATTGACACTTTTACAAAATCACCGTGTATCTTCGCATCAAATGTTATGGTGCCCTGCGCCGGAGTATGCTTGATAGCATTGATCAGAATATTATCCACTAGTTCCTGAAGGCGAAGACTGTCTGCCTGCACGAATATCCCCTTATCTATCTTGTTCTTTACCTTGATGCCATTGCTACTAAGGATATGCGATTTGTTCTTGATTGTTCTGCTGACATTGGTCCATAAATTCACGTGTTCGATGTTCAGTTGTGTGTGGGGGGAGTTTAAACTAGCCAGCTGAAGAGTTTTAGTGACTAGCTCGCTCATATACTCTGCGTTTGCAAGGATCGCTTCGATTACTTCGGTTTGCTCGGGGGCTTGTTCCTGCCGCTTGAGTAGATGCAGTAAAGTTACAATGGGAGTGAGTGGGCTCTTTAGATCGTGCCCTAATTGATTCACGAATTCATCCTTTTGTCTGAGTGTGTTCACCAAATCGGTGGTTCTTTCATTTAGTTTTTGCTCGAAATTCAGCTTGAATTCGTGAAGCTCCTTGCTCATCGTCTCTATTTCTTGATTCTTGCGACGCAATTCCTCTTGTGCTTTATTCCTCTCTGAGATGTCGGAAATAAGCACAGCTAAGTGCATAGCCCCCTCTATCTGTATCCTCTGTATTTGGGTAATCTCAATGGGGACCGATATACCGTCCTTACGTACTACCTGGGTTGTGAAGGGGATGATCTTCTCTCTCTCTAGTGTTGCCTTGCATTGAGATGTGACTAGCGGTATTGCTGTGGGTGGAAAGAGGGAGGAGAATCCAGTTCCATGGAGTTCGTCTTTAGTGTAACCAGTGAGTCTGGCTCCTTCTAAGTTATGATAATATAGCCTATCTTGGTCGTCGAACAAGAAGTATCCATAGTCGATATAATCCAGTAAGTTGCGATAATTGTCCCAATTCTCAATTGCACAAGTGGCTGTTTCTCTTTGTCCCAATTCGGTGATTTCTCGCATGACCACCACTTCTCCCAGACGCTCTCCTTGGGAGCTGGCTATCACTGAGGCTGAGTAGATACAGGGCATCGTCGTTCCATCGATGTTTTGCAGTTGCAGCTCGACGTTTGTTGCCGCTTCACCTGTCCTCAACCTTGTTCTCGCTCGTTCGACCATCTCATTGGCTACAGATGATGAAAGTGCGTCACTCTCATTTAGAATGGTCTCCAATGGTTTACCAACAACATCCTCGAATTGTCGTCCTATGAACTTTAGGAATGATGGATTGATGTATGTTATCTTTGTGTCGGAGTCGAACGTAACAACCATGTCTGGGATACTATCCAGAATACTATTGGAGAATGCTGGAGGAAGATTGGTTTCATATTGATATTCATCGGTTTGGGCCACTGGTGGATATGTATAATTATCGATAACACTTGTAAGCCCACTCACCCCATGGACTATACCAATAGCACTCCATTGAGCCTTTCCTCTAATTGGAGAAAGCGAAAGCTCAATAGGTAATACTGTTCCATCTTTTCTTGAAGCCATTAGCTCAAGTTTCTTACCTACAAACGTTGATGAGGTTGTTTCTCTAAGCTCATAAAACTCCTTTAAGTAGGCAGTATGATATTGTGCTGATGCAAGCGTACTATAGAGTGGCTTTCCTATGATATCCTGGATGGTATAGCCGAATATCTTTTCTGCCGAATCGTCCCAAAAAATAATGTCTCCTTGGCTATCCATCATGATAACAGCATCCTCTTCTGGTGAGGCGCTGATTATCTCCCGGTGATCTCGAAGCAACTGTTCCCCCTGCTTGCGACCAATCGCATATCGTATTGTTCTGGATAAGTGATCGGTATCTATTCCTTCCTTGAACAAATAGTCTTGTGCTCCGAATTCCAAGGAAGTGGTTGCATCTAGTTGATTATGGAGGGTAGTGAGTACAATGATTGGTGCTTTATCTCCCAGCTGAGAACGGACTGCTGCAACGGCATCGAGACCATTGCAATCTGGAAGCGATAGGTCTAACAAAACCGCATCTATATCGCATTTCTCGAGTTGCTCTAATCCAGTAGATAGAAGCCTGGCATCGTATAAATCGAATTCCGCGTCGGTGGCACTCTTCAGCATATTTCGTACAAGAGAGGCATCAAATGCATTGTATTCTATCTGTAAAACCCTGATGCGATCCTCATTCACTGTTGCACCTCATTGGAGCCAAGTTCTAAATGATAAGTGTATGTTTGGAATGGAACAGTATTCACAATCTTCAATTGAGCATACCGCCTCCAGCCGTTTAATGTTTATGATGTTGTAACTGTTTGTCTTTCCTCTGTGCGTTTTATGAGTAGCATTAGCCTAGTCTTTTACGGATGTATGTATCGTGTCGAGGAAAATCTTCCAGAATTCCTTATACTCAGGAATTGAACGTTTGTTAAATAATTCCATTACTTGGCGGGTACTTCGATTAAAGGCACTTCGGCAATTCTAGAAGGTTATAACTTGAGTTAAATGATGTCAAATAAAAATAATAAAAATATATTAGATTAACCTTTTTGCTCCGAAAGAGTCTTTTCAGTAGCGAACTTATTCTGGCACCTGATGAGGTTCATCGACTCTCGCTTCATCCCCTTCACTCCATTTGTAGTGAATTCCCTACATCTAACCGTTTACTCCTACGTTATATGTCTCGGAGCTAAGAGCCTAATCGTTACATATATCATTAAGCATGATATGAGACATCCTGGATGATGAAGGTTTGTGAGCAAGGCATATTTTGCCCCAACGATAATCTTCTAGTTGCGGTTGCTGTTGTAGGCAGTGTGGCACCTTCCGTCTCTAGAATCTGCCCGAGGTTGTTTTATGCAATCAAAAACACGTTGCTAGCTGGAAGACGTTTCAACGCATATTAGAAACAGCTGTGTGGAATGGATTTGAGACTTTCTTAATGTTTAGGTATAGACACAATAATGTGGTTTGAGTTATCATAACTTAACTTTTTTACCAGTATTACTGCTTGAATTGATATTATGGATGTTTATGGTAAGAGAGTGATAGATGGTGGGGAGTGGTGATGATAGTCTGGATTGGTCTAAGGAGGTAACTATGGCGGTCAAGGAGAGCTTGCGTAATGTTTCTGGTGGCAAGGAAACCAAACGAGAGCATATGCGGGCTCAAGGACATATGCCTCCTCGTGTTAAGTATGATTCTGTTGATAGCACGGGACCTGGTAATAGCAGGTCGTCGAGTGATGGTAACGGGCTAGATGAAACTCATCCAGAGCTCTCCGATACTTGGAAGCACATGGGTACGTTTAGTGGGATTGTCGATAGAAAAGGGCGAGTACAATTTGCAACCGAGGAACCGGTGAAAGCACTTGGTTATACGGAGGATGATCTAATTGGCAAACCATTTTGGGAAAGCACCTGGTTCAAACCTTCTCAGGCAGCGCAAGACCTAGTTAAGGAGTGCCTATTAGGAGCGTTGGGTGGTAGCTGTGTGGAGTGTCGTGTGGATACCTACGATAAAGAGGGAGACACTTATCCGATGACCTTCATCATGAGCCCAATGAAAGGGAAGGATGGTGGTATTGTCAGCATTGTAGCTCATCCAGGGTTAGCTACACATAAGGTGGAATCTGAAGCAAATAATGCAGAACAGGAACTGCTAAAGAAGGTTAATGATAGGCTCCTATCTGTGTTTGAACTCACGCAAGAAGGGTATTTTGAGACCGATGCCACTGGAAAGCTAACATTAGCTAGTCCACATTGTGCAAATTTGCTTGGTTATCAATCTACGGATGACCTGGTAGGAAGATGGGCGTCAGATTATTGGGTAGATGCCGTAGATAAGTCCAAGGTGTTTGAGCTTCTTGAAGAGCAAGGCAAGGTGGAATCTCATGAGACGAGTCTATTAAATAGGAATGGTGGTGAGATTCCTGTTGAGATTTATGCGCGAGCTGTTACTGATGATAAAGGTGTGGTCGTAGAGAGCAGGTTTGTATTTTGTGATATCTCGGAGAAGAAGAGCTGGGCTCAGAAACTGATGGATGATAGTGCTGCCACCGAGGCGGAAGAATCTGATTTAGCTGATGTGGAGCTAGCATGGGCTAACTGGATGGATGAATCTGATGATGGAGTTGGTGTTATTCAGGATGGTATGGTTGTGTTTGCTAATCCCACTCTTGCGGAAATGGCTGGGTATGATTCTGTAGCTGGATTGGAAGGTAGAAGCGTACCCGAGGTATTCTCAACCGAATCTGTGAGTGAAGTATCGTCGGTCGAAGACTGGGCTAATGGGGGATACTTTCGCAGCCCACTGAATTTGGGACTCGTTAAGCGAGATGGTAAGGTCGCTACCGTCGAGACTAGCATTATCCCGGGACCCCACGAGGGAACCTCATATTCTATTGTTATAGTGCGAGAGATTTTAAACAGGGGGCATGTCAGGGATGATTCCAACAACGGAAAAGAGCGCTTCGAAGCGTTATGGTCTAATCCTCTTCAGATGGCCTTTGTCAACGATCTCAAAGGGCGGTTTATTGAAGCAAATGAAGCTACCCTGGATCTGTTAGGATATACCTTGGATGAGATGATGGCCAGCCGCACTCGCCCGTACCATGTGTCTAAAGCTTTGTAAGTATGAGCGTCCAG
>JAXHVC010000077.1:0-51514 GCA_034189315.1 Chloroflexota bacterium
GGGTTATGACTCAGGCGTGTGCCTTGTAGTGGGAAGGCTTGGGAAATATCCCATCAGAAGGGTGCTTTTATTTGGGCCCTTTCTATCTGAGTGCGATGGGAAAGCAAAAACGCGGGAAAGGAGCCCACGATGGCATCACCACAAAAGCAACTTATCGTGGATGCCATAAGGAAGGAAACCAGAAGTCATCGTCCCGCTCAGGCGATACCAGAAAACCTCCGAAGACCTGCATGACCTGGCAATAATCACTGAGCATCGCGATGATAGGCCGATCGCTTTTGCAGAAATAAAGAGCCTGCTGAAAAAAGATTACAATACATCAGCCGGTTAGAGGTTCGAGTTTTCCGCATCTGATGCTAACACTCTTAATGCAATTGACAAGCTAATACACAAGCAAGTCAAATCCCTTTTCTGCCATAGCAAGACATAGCTCAGAATTGCCCAAAGCCAGCATTTTAGTCTATGCTGTGATAATGGGGAGGTGTGCTTCAGAGGTCTACGCACCACTTATTCTATACATAATTAAATGTTTCATAATGACAATGTAAGAGGAGCAAATTAAGGTCATGGCACATGATTTGGATAGTCTTTTTTACCCTGAGTCGATAGCCTTTATCGGCGTTTCTATGAACGCTGCGAAGTTTGGTGGTGGTTTCTGGACCAAGGTTGTACAGAAACTTGGCTATTCTGGCAACATCTATCCGGTGGGTCCCAAAGAAGGAGAGTTCAGTGGTCTCAAGGTATATAAGTCTGTCAGTGATATACCAGGCAAGGTCGATTTGGCAATCATGAGCATTCCAGCACAGATCACTCCACAAATTATGAGAGAGTGTGCAGAGAAGGGTGTGAAATACGTACACCTCTATACAGCCGGTTTCAGCGAAACAGGAGAACAAGAAGGGATTGATCTCGAGAATCAATTATTGCAGGCTGCACAGTGTGGTGATGTGCGTGTGGTTGGTCCAAATTGCATGGGTGTATATTGTCCATCTAGTGGAATATCGTGGCGCATAGATTTCCCCCGTGAGAGTGGACCTTTGGGTGTAATCGCCCAAAGCGGATGGAACGCGGTCGAGATCATTAAGCTAGGAGCATCACGTAAAGTCTATTGTAGTGAGGCTGTAAGCTATGGTAATGCATCTGATTTAAACGAAGCGGATTTTATAGACTACTTTTCATCTGATCCCAATACCAAGGTAGTTGGTATGTACATAGAAGGGGTTAGGGATGGCCGTCGATTCTTATCTAACCTTAAAAACACCGCTATCAAGAAACCGGTGGTGATTCTCAAGGGAGGACGGACGAATGCAGGAACTAGAGCCGTCGCTTCTCATACCTCGTCTCTTGCTGGTACGATGCAGATTTGGAATGCCGCGATGAAACAAACCGGGGCCATAGCTGTACAGAGCTTTGATGAATTGCTTGATACCGTAGTAGCCTGTCTGTACATGCCCATTCCCCAAAACAGAAATGTAGGCGTCATTGGGAGTGGAGGAGGCCCAAGTGTAACTGCTGCCGATGATTGCGAGAGCGCTGGTTTGAATGTTCCCCCCTTTCCAGAAGACCTCAGACAATATTTATCTACGCTTATGCCTAAGGAGGGGACGAGTTGCCGGAATCCTCTGGACTCCCCATTTTGGTGGGAACCGGATAAATTCAGTGCAGCGGTTAGGGCTATTGCCGATGCCTCCGAATTTGGCAGCGTAATACTGCATGCAGAAATTGATAGCACAGTTCTCTTCGTACACAGAGATATCGTCACTATGATGAGTCAAGCCATGATCTACGCCGCCAAGAATTGCGGCAAACCCGCAGCTTGCGTATTGCGTACGACTGGCACACCCGAAGCACAACAGATCCTGCGCGAGGAACAGGAACGATTTATAAATGATGGCTTGCCTCTCTATCCTTCACTAGCACGCGCCGCTAAAGCCATGAGCAACCTAATTAGTTATGGGGAATGGCATAGCAACGCCATTATTTAAAGGCACCCTTCACTTACTGTTATCATGTTGATGACTTATCTGCGAACTGTATACAATTATTCGCCACTGCTTAGTAGATGTGTTATGATTTGTATGGTTTTAACTGTATTTAAGCAATTTGGGATAAATGCCAGCATGACTTTTATCAATCAATCACCGGGAACTGTGTACGGTGGCATGTCAGGTTAACAGATGGTATGTTACACCCTGTTCGAGACACTACTAGTCCAGTGTGATGTGTCTATAAGTCTGTTTCCTAGATTTCATGTAGCCGTTGGAATCATGAGGCTGCTATGCGAATGCTGATTTCTCTCATTGGTAATTCGGATTTAGTAAGGCTATAAAAACAAGAAGATGGCGAGTATTGTTTCATATGGGCTAGTGCCCCATAGGCGCTTACTGAAGTGAAATCAGGCAGATAAGCCCCCTCTGGTAAAGGGGGACTTCCCTCCCCACTTTAATGAAAGGGGCAAGGTGGATTTGGATTCTAAGTTGGCACTTATGGGCTAGCGACGATCTGCAAGCGTCTTTGTCTTGAGTATAAACAGATAGACAAACCAGCATATTCGTTCTGCTTCAATTATGTAATAGAGCGTTGCCGCCTGTTTAAACTGATATGTTACTATTTGCCGAGCACAGCATCTATCCACTACATTTCCAAGTTTGCCAATATTGATATCCTTATCTAGTCATCAAGAAAGGATTCGCCTTCCTTAGAGCACATCGCTCAGTTAGGCTGATTCTTATTATGCTAGTAACCATAATACAAAGTTCAGATTGCTGTAGTGTACTGCATCTGTGGTTACTATTTCCGCTTGTATCGCTATTGGTGGTGGTAAGATGAGCGACCAAATACAATCAACAGTACCCAAGCTTATTGACCTGGGACAAGGGGCAGACAAATACACCAGGTTATTGGGAGGCAAGCCGGAAACTCATGGAATGCGTTCTGGTTACATGGTTTTACCTCCAGGTGACGAAGTGGGTTTGCATAGCACAAAAGATGCTGAGGAACTCATTTTAGTACTAGAAGGCCAGGGCTATTGCCAATTACCGGAGACAGCTATTAGAGTTCAAAAGGAGCAAGCCGTCTACATCCCTCCCCATACGGAACACAATATAAGAAACTCTGGAGATGTATCGCTATGTTATGTATATGTGGTATGCCCTGTAAGTGCCAGTCAAGCATAGAGGAATAGCACACAAGTAGCCAATTTGTTACGATGGATGGAAAGCGCTGATGTTCTATGAATACAAACATTTGAAATGGAATTCCCACTGGTGCAAGCGCTGCATGATATGCGTGGAGATGTGTCCTCGACATGCCCTTGCACTGATCGATGATGCGATAGTTGAATTGGATAACTGTAATGCAGATGGTTTGTGCGAGAGGTTCTGCCCTGATCTAGCTATAGAGGTTATTCACGGTAACTCCAAGGAGCCGACTAAATGAGACGCTTGGTTCAAGGCAACGAGGCAATGTTCTTTGGTGCAGTTAGAGCGGGGGCAGAATTCTTTGCCGGATATCCCATCACCCCGTCATCCGAAATCCTTATGCTGGCTGCAGAGCATGCAAATAGACACCCCAAGTTCAAGTTTGTCCAGAGTGAAGATGAGATCAGCGCAGGTAATGCTATTATGGGTGCTTCTCTAGCAGGTGCCAAATCCTTCACCGCAACTTCTGGACCTGGCTTTTCCTTGATGCAAGAGGCGATTGGGTATGGGCATCAAGCAGAGATACCTACTGTGATCATTAACGTACAGCGTGTGGCACCGGGAACCGGAATGCCAACCATGCCAGCTCAGCAGGATATCATGCAGAGTAGATTTGGCAGCAGTGGTGACTATTACCCCTTTGTCTTCTACCCCAATTCTGTCGCAGAGTGCTACAAATATACAATGGTATCCTTTAATGCTGCGGAGGAATCTGAGTCCCCTGTGGTTCTTTTATCCGATGCATATTTAGGCCACTTGAACGAAGTTGTGGATTTCCATTGCATCAAGCTACCAAGAGCCGTTCGACGCAAGAGAGCCCCTCTCGGTACTGGCCAGAGGCTATTCACTGGGTTGGTACACGATGAACAAGGACGCCCAAGAACAGCAGATGCTGAAACTTGCAAGAGATGGCATGTACGAGTTAGTGATCTTCACACAAAGGTCTCAAACAGATACATCGATTTCGAATTTCAGCCAAACCTTTCCAGTGATACATTAATCATTTCTTATGGCATAGTATCCAGGGTATTGCAGCCACTCAGCTCACAGTTTGCCCTCTTTCGGCCCATTCGGATGTTCCCACTACTTACAGATGAAATACGGCGGTGTGCCAATGACTATAGGAACATTGTTGTAATGGAGGCAAACGACGGTCAGTATGCCACTATTATAGAATCTGTTCTAAAGAGAGATGTACATAGAGTGCCTCTTTTTGGAGGCAGGATAAATCTTGCTTCAGCTAGAGCGGGGCTAAGGAAAGCACTGGGAAGGATGATAGAATAGTGTTTAAAGACCTTCTCAAATTGGAACGTTTCCCAACGACATGGTGCCCAGGATGTGGATTGGGTATGATCATGACACAGCTGGCCAAAGTTATGGACGAGCTACACCTGGATCACACTAATACGACAATTATATCGGGCATTGGCTGCACAGGACGAATTGCCGGCTATTTCAAGTTAGATGGAGTGCACACTCTTCATGGTAGGACTCTCCCTGTAGCCGAAGCAATTAAGTTTGTCCGTCCGGAGCTCAACGTTATCGTTGCATCCGGAGATGGTGATTTGGCCAGCATCGGTGGCAATCACTTGATTCACGTTGCCAGACGTAATACAAATATAACTGTTTTATGTAATGACAACGATGTGTACGGCCTAACCGGTGGACAGGCAGGCCCAACGACACCAGTTGGGACTATCACGAGCAGCACTCCTGGAGGATGTAAATACGAACCAATTGACCTACAAAACCTTATTAAAGTAGGAACCCAGTATCACTATGCTAAAACAACTGTATATCATCAGGCTCATCTGCGAAAATGCATACGGGAATCAATGTTGTGGCAAGGTTTTTCGTTCGTAAACATAACCGGTCAATGTATAGAGAATAATGGAAAGCGTCTAGGTTTCAAGAGTGCATACGAGATGCTAGTACATTATCGCAACACCTATAAAAAGGCTCCTGATGGGGCTGAGACATTGGGTGATAATGAGATTGGCATTATTCGGAGAGAATAAAGGGGGACGGGTAAAATGAAAAGGGTCATTATATCAGGAGAAGGTGGGCAAGGCGTCCGAGTAATATCCCATGCCCTAGCAATCCTAATGATGAACCTCGACTATCACGTTTCCCTACTTTATGATTATGACTCCTCAGTGAGGGGCGCTATGAGCCTAGCATACCTTACATTTAACGATAACCCAATTGATAATCCTGTTATCGAAGATGCTGATATACTATTAAAGTTATCTGACAAAGCGACCGGATTTAGCGCAGAAAAGATAGTGTGTGAGACAGGACTGTGCACAGACGAAGAGGTGGCCTTTGGCCACCTTGGATGGGAGAAATTCGGAAACGAGATATTCGGCAACATGATTGCATTGGGCAGGCTTATCAGACTAGTAGACCTGGATTTATCAGATAAGGAGCTAGCTAAAGTACTTCCCCTCAAATACAGGGAAGAGAATATCAAGGCAGTCCATGTTGGCTATGATCTGAAACAGGAGGATTTGGATCGCGGTCGACTTTCCAGGAGAAAGCATATCTCTTCATCCAACGAAGAGGATTCAAGCAGTAAAAATCCCGCTGAGTGAGACCAAACAGACAACCCGGTAATACCTCTCCAAAACATTTTTAATCTGAAATTACAGTAGCTCCAACTCGGATTTAATCAGCAGCTAGTTTACCATACACAATTGCAGTACCTTCTAGTCTTGACCCACATATCATCCCTATGATATTGTATCGCACGTTTTATGTATGATACGATATGAAAGGAGCTGATATATATGGTTCATTCAAGAAGCATCCCTCTAAGCGTCATACTGACCTTTCTCACCTGTGGCTTGTATGGGTTATATTGGTTTGTTTGTATGGCAAACGATATCAAGACCCTACGAGGTGGTTCCGAACCAAGTGGTATACGCGACTTATTATTAGGAATCATAACCTTCGGTATATTTTTCTGGTACTGTATGTACCAATACCCCAGATATGTATCGGAGATTCAAGATAAAAAGGGACTACCGGCAAGCGATATTTCCATCATAACTCTCATACTCGCCATTTTTGGGCTATCGATTATTAGTTATGCCCTGATCCAGAATGAGCTGAATAAAATTGCCGAACCAGCATCGTAATACCCTACTAGTCCGCAGTACAGTTTTAGCAGCGGTTTTTGTAGCATCGTGGTTTTGGGCTTGGTCTGGGCCAGGGCTATGTATCTTTCACCATTTGACGGGATTAGACTGTCCAGGTTGTGGTATGACAAGGGCTTTTCACGCTTTGTCTCACGGAAATCCGGGTGAGGCCTGGACTTACAATATCTTTTCACCATTCCTTTTCGTATTCTTCTTTCTGGTCCTCGCTCATGACATGTGGCAGTTACTATCTAATTCCGAGGTACAAGTGAGAATCCCGGAAACCATTACGAAATACGGTATGTATGGGATTCTCGCTGCCGTTGTGACCTACGGCATTATAAGAAATATTCCCAGCATTGCGTGATCTCCTACCCATAAGGAACCATTCTTTCATAGATCTATTGATGTCCGCATATGTCGTTTGGTTATCCATACGCATGAGCAACTATCTCTGCAAAATGAGAACACGATAATGGTATTCTACGGATTCGGTACTCCGTTGACTAGACGCTGGTATTAACTAACCTGAAAACGTATACTATCTTTGGATATATTCGATGGATTCTGATATTGCCATTTCCAAAAAAGGGATCAATCGAAGGAACCTTGGCTTACGAATAGTCCTATTGGCCTTCTTTTGCATACCACTATTCTACGTTTATGACTTCTACCAACACTTCTATGCCTACTTAACTGGTAATATCATCACAAAGGTCATTACCGAACAATGGACCATCGTTCTACTAAGCATACTGCTATTCCTCGCATGTCTAATTCCTCTCTCTTTCAGGAGGAAAGCCAAATGGACGGAATATGGACTAGTTAGTGCATTCTTTGTCTCTTTGTTCATAGAGATGTATGGTATTCCCTTTACCATACTATTCGCGCAAAGGTGGATGTACAACTCAGATGTAGCTCTGCCTGGAGAAGTGGTACATTTCAGGTTCCTTGGGGTTGGCTTCGGTATGGACCTAGCAATGGCCTGGGGTGCACTCTTGATGATATTCGGAGCAGTCTTAGTTATAGTAGGCTGGGTTACTCTGTATATAAATGTGAAAAGGAATAACGTCGTTACTAACGGAATCTATATGTACTCTAGACATCCCCAATACCTGGGATTTATCCTGATAATCTTGGGATGGCTAATCGGCTGGCCAACCATATTGACTGTGGTACTGGCCCCCCTGTTGATATATAAATATATCCGGGTATGTCAAGCAGAGGAAAAAGAGATTACATCTCCAGAGGAATATGAAGCATATCGTAAAGCCGTCCCTTTCCTTATATAACTCCCTAGCATGTAATCATATCTATACTCCAGGCACATATGATACCATCAAAATATCATTCTGATTTATAGCCATACAAATGGTCATATACCCATACGATAACAACCACCTTTAAGTTTGCAATATAGGAGACTACTCGAGATAAACTCGGTCCCCGGGGTTTTCTCAAGCCATTGAATGTCTATATGTGTTCCGCTGCGATATCACCAGCCCAAGGCAATTTGTATTCCTCGCTCTGATACGCTTTGACCATGAGAATAATCCAAAGAATAAATCCAACGATCATAATAGGCACTTGGAGAATAAAGAATAGAATACCAATAATTGGTATATTTTCTAGTATCCCAAGACCTATTAAGACTGCGGTAATTGCACCAAATGTGATAATGGACTGAATTGCATGGAATCGGACGAATTTATCCTCCTTCTCCAAGACTAGGAATACTATCCCCGTGATCCAGCCCAAGACATAACATAGCAGACCAGCAATATTAGGATCTAGTCCTGTAGAGGTCCCTTTCTTCTCGGTCTTTTGAGGGACCTCATTATCGTTCAGTTCAGTTGTCATTCGATATTAAACCTCCTTAAACATGCGCCACCAATCCAGTTATGGAGTCTAGCATATATGCTTATGTCTACACAATGGTTAAGGAAACGCATTGTACAGATCATATGGTACTAATGTAGGATTAGGATATAACAAGATTATTAGCTATATTTGAAGACAAGCATCCACAGGTTCTTCATATAGAGTAGTGCAGTAAGCCTAACTACTGTGAATAGGGAATTTCTCTACACCAGTTAGGGGAGAGGTGAAATCCCCCTACTTGTATTAAGCGTTGTGTGGCTCATCCCAGCGTTGATGAAGGATGACTTGTCATCTCAGCAGGTATTTTCAAAGTTCGCGAGCTATTAATTGAGTAGATCGGGTAATCTCATAGTTGAGCACTGTCCATCCGTGTTAGCGGAGCTAGGCTGAGAAGGAGTTTCTTCTCCCCTGCAGAATCAAATCCAATCACCACTTCATAGTCATCATTAGTGGGAGTACAACTCAACACAATCCCTCCCCCAAAGGCAGCATGATGTACACAGTCACCAACACTAAGCGCCTCAGTCGTTGGTACAGCTGTAGCATTAGATATAGTAGTCTCTGTATCTTGAAATACTGTGATGGATTTCACGAGGTGAACAGGTATATCTTGCAGAAACCTTGATGGTGGATTAGCATTAGTTCCCCCCGCCAAGCTACGACGATAAGCCCGGCACATGTATAGGTGCTTCTCTGCACGAGTCATTCCCACATAACAAAGGCGACGTTCTTCCTCCATTGCAGATGGATCGTCAAAGGACTTGAAATGGGGAAGTACTCCTTCTTCCATACCTAACATGAACACAACTGGAAACTCCAAGCCTTTAACTTGATGAAGTGTAATCAGGGTTACCCGGTCTTCGCCACCAACCATACCATCCAGCTCGGATATGAGAGCCACCCTTTCCAAAAATGCAGTTAGGCTATCGCGCGGTTGTAGATGCTGGTGCTCTTTGGCCACCACATACAACTCCATGATATTATCCCATCGTTCCTGCCCATCCTCCATGTCCTGTAGGTATTCCTTGTATTTCGTACGATCGAACACCAACTTCACAATTTCGTCGGACTTGAGATCGTCTCTAGCATTGAGCATATTCTGAAGCATATCAAAGAAGTTCATCAAAGTTTGCATCGCTCGGGTAGTAAGAGGAATGTTGCTCCTATCCGTAGCAATCATCTCCAATCCCTGATATAGGGACATACCTTGACTACCTGTCCATCTCGATAGATCATCCACCGTGCGTTGCCCAATACCCCTCGGAGGTGTGTTTATCACACGGGCAAGGCTGACACTATCATGCGGATTCTGGATAATCCTAAGGTAGGCGATTATATCCTTAATCTCTTTGCGGGCATAAAAGCGTGTTCCACCAACAAGCTGGTAAGGTATACCATGACGAAGGAATGCCTCCTCCACTGGCCTAGATTGCGCATTTGTACGATAGGTAACAGCACAATCACGAAGGGTAATTCCATCATGTGATACCAGGCGCTGTAAGTGAAATGCAACTAACTGGGCCTCCTCTCCCTCACTATGGGCCTCAGCCACAACTATGGGAGTACCTAATTCATTCTCAGTCCAGAGTCCCTTGTCCCTGCGTTCTTTATTGGCAGAAATGAGATGTTGAGCTGCTGCTAGGATTGTCTGAGATGATCGGTAATTCTGTTCCAGGAGTATTACAGTAGCATCAGGATAGTCTTTCTCGAAGCTGAGAATGTTTCGTGGATCGGCGTTTCGCCAGGAGTATATTGACTGATCCGGATCACCAACCACGCAAATGTTACAGTGTTTGTTCGATAGCTGTCTGGCTATTGTATATTGGGCAAGATTGGTATCCTGAAATTCATCTACAAGGAGATGAACATACCGATTCTGGTACTTTTCGAGCACTTGAGGCTGCCCTCGAAACAAAAGTACCGTATTCATTATTAGATCATCAAAGTCTTGTGCCTTATTCTGTCTCAGAAGCCGATGATAGTTTGTATACACGCGACCAACAACCTCACCAAAATAGCTTGTGGGAATATACTCTTCAGATGTGATTAATTGACTTTTCGCATTGCTAATGGCCGAAAGGATCGCCCTTGGTACGTATTTCTTTGTATCTAGCCTCAGATCTTGGAGGCTAGCCTTTATAATACTAAGCTGATCATCCTCATCATATATTACAAACTGAGAATCGATCCCTATAGCCTCACCATCATGTCGCAGTATTCTGGAACAAATAGCATGGAATGTACCCACCGATAGCTGCTGAACAGGGGGACCAAGAAGTATATGCAGCCTCTCCCTCATCTCCCGGGCAGCTTTATTAGTGAAGGTAACCGCCATGATATTACGAGGACTGACTTGACAAACCTTATGAAGGTAGGCAATACGATGAGTAATAACTTTGGTCTTTCCGCTCCCCGGACCTGCTAGAATTAATAATGGCCCTTCGATCTTCTCCACTGATCGTCTCTGTGGAGGATTAAGGTTTTCGAGAATGTTCAAATTGGCACTCTCCCATATAGATACAATTTAATTATAGCCCTCAAGAAAAGCCCATTCAACAAAAATACAGCACTGTTAATTTTAGTGTTTATGTCATGTTTTATATACACTAGTTGGATTATATTGCAGCAAGGTAGACAATAGTTTCTCTATGCAACAAGAGCCCATGATTTTACACAGCTATATTGATTCTACTATTCTAGAAAGAATAATTAGGATGAGAATAGCAATAAAGGGAGTAAAATCAAACATACCTGCTTGAGGCACTATGCGGCGTAACGGAGATAGAATCGGATCGGTAATCTCATTTAGAACAACCACCACCGGGTGATTGGGAGGTAGAGAAAACCACGATAGGATAGCCCTTCCTATGATAGCAAACATGAGAACACGCAATAGAATCAGGACAATTTCAACAAGTATGTCCATATCGACAGCTACCTCCCACGTCCCAGGTCCTTTGCCTTCTCATAACTAGCCATGATCGCCTGTGTAAACAGGGCACGTATACTACCCTGTTCCAATTCCTGAATCCCTTCTGCAGTTGTACCCCCTGGAGATGTAACCATGTTTCGTAGCTCTGCAGGGTGCTTCTGTGTCTGTTGAACCAAATGTGTTGATCCCGACATGGTATGCAAAACCAATTCTTCTGCCATGGAACGAGGTAATCCAATATGTACTGCGGCATCTATAAGTGATTCTATCACTAGAAACACATAGGCTGGTCCACTCCCGCTGACAGCGGTAGCCATATCAACGTATTTCTCCTCTGGAACATAGTATTCATGTCCTAGACTCTTTAGAATAGAGCAAGCCTTTTGCTTCTGTGCCTCGCTAACCTCATCTGTAGACGTCCACACAGTAATGCCTTCTCCAATCTGTGCAGGGGTATTGGGCATAGCTCTTACTATCGACTGATGCCCCAGACCATCCCTAATAGAGGCAAGCGTAGCGCCAGCGACAATAGATAGGACCAGCTGGCTTACCTGTATTCTACCACTCAATTCTTCTAATACATCCCGCAATACATTGGGCTTGACCGCAATGATAACAATGTCGGCATTTTTCAAAGCCTGACAGTTATCGGAAGTGACACTAATCCCATAGTTATCACATACTAACTGACGTCTCTCAGAACAAACGTCGCTCACCACAATATTCTTCGGTTTCACCTTATCACCGGCTCGTAGCCCCTTGAGAATAGCCTCGGCCATCATGCCACCGCCAATGAAAGCAACTTGCATGCTAAAACATACTCCTTATTTAATACATCAAACGCCCCATTGAACAATACGAGCGATAGTCCTTAATGGAATCTGGCTGAGCGGCCGCCGAGGCATGTCTATAGTCTATTCTGTATAATAGCTCTAATATGACCGCTTACCAAAAATGGCACGCCCAATTCTGACCATCGTCGCCCCTTCCTCAATCGCCACCTCAAAATCATTGGTCATGCCCATAGATAGCTGTTTCAAACCCAAGGAATCTCTCAGAAGACGCGCCTTTCTGAAGAACGGCCGGCTTTCTTCCGGATCTCCTACTAATGGTCCCATAGCCATAAGTCCTTGGACTTGCAGATGAGAAAATTCTGCTATTCGATCCAATACATCGGGGAGTTGATTGGCAGACAGGCCCGTCTTGCCCGATTCCTCCCCCATATTGACTTCTAATAGAATAGGTAATTCATGATCAAGATGTTCGTTAAGAACTTTTGCAAGTTTTACAGAGTCTATGCTCTGTACTACATCGAACAAACGAAGTGCACTGTTCACTTTATTAGTCTGCAAGTGCCCCAACATATGCCAAGTTGATCCGGATCGGACCATACTGTCTATTGCCTCAATCTTTCCCTTTGCTTCTTGAACCCTGTTTTCCCCAAAGTGCCGTATTCCGGCATTATAGGCACGTTCTATTAGCTGTAAAGGAACCGTTTTGGTTGCGGCAACCAGCACAACTTCAGTTACTGAGCGTCCAGCTCTCTCGCATGCTCGAGCAATGCGTTGGTCTATGTCCTCCACATTACTCTCAATACACATTTTGAACGCTTTCGTAATAAATTTAAGAATACTCGGGGTCCCCTGGCATTAGCAAACGCATTTCTCCATCATCGACCTTGACCTTGGGCAGGATAGTAATAATATCCTTCTCCTTGGTAGCAGCCATCGCTTGCTGAATGCTGGAATAACCTGCCAGTATTCTGAGATTGGATATGGTAGGAGCCAACATAGAAAACTCTTGTCTTTCCGCTTTCTCAATCGCCTCTTGAGGTGAAAGCCATTGACTCGCTGTGGTTTCCGTATCATCATGGAGGGATCTTTGTCCCGGTGGCATCGGTGATATGAAGAAGTGTGTATCGTATCGTACGGGAGAGAACTCTGGTGTTATCCAATGGGCGAAATGGATTAACTGATCTGTAGCTAGCACCATCCCTTCCCGTAATAATATTTGCATAAAGGAAAGCCGCCCTTGTTGCATTTCCTGCCGATAGTTGGACAGCCGTTGGGCTAACTCGGGCTCGAATTTCTGTAATCCAGCTCCCCCTTCAACATAGGCAATGAGTATCCCCACTTCCTCAAAGGTTTCTCTAATCCCAGCAACCAAAAATCCCAGCGCTTTTTCTGGATATGGTATGTTCTTTACGACGCGTTGAGCCTCCAACAGTGTCATCGCCGAGCACGAACAATCATCACCCAGCAGGTAATCCTCGCCCTCAACTGCACCTCCAGGAAATACATAGGCATCGGCAGCAAAATCGCTTTTTACGTTCCTCCTCACCATGAGGACCTCAAGACCTGTCTTCCCCGAAGGTGAGTCACGTACTAACAGGACTGAAGATGCATCCTTTGGTATCACCGTCATCTTTCGATAGCCTCACTTAATGGCCCAGACATCGCAATCGATTAAATCGTAATGCTACCGAGCGGCACTTGGCTCTGAACCACGCCGAATTCACATAAGCTGTTTGGATCGCACCTATTGTATCCCACCAAATTGTCGAGATTATACCAATGCAAGGCAGTTGATGCAATCATATGGTGATGAGTAACAGTCACTCGATTAAACAGCAGTAATGCCAGCTTATCCCTTATTAATTACATATAATCTCAGTTAATCTTGGAAAAAGACTCTAGCACTACACTACAACAAAAATCGGGATTAACCAGGAATTGAAGTTCTTATCATGACGGTACCACAGGAAGGACAGGTCTATAAGCCGAGTTCTGTACTCCGTACACCGGAGCGGTGACCATCTATCTAGCCCTGAAGTTGCCCTCAGGATCAAGCGACCAACCCGTGGACAGGCCAGGCTCCTTCTGTCCTCCTATTCGGTCTTGCTCCAGATGGGGTTTACCTAGCCTCTGATGTCACCACCAGAGCGGTGAGCTCTTACCTCGCCGTTTCACCCTTACCTCGAAGTTGCGCAATGTCGATTATAGAACCGGACATAATAATTACCCCATCGAGGCGGTATATTTCTGTGGCACTAGCCGTCACCCCAATAGTGAATTGGGGGCCTGGGCGTTACCCAGCATCCTGCCTGGTGGAGCTCGGACTTTCCTCTCCCCCGGGAATGCCCGGGGCAGCGGCCACCCGCCCTACCCATCCTATGGATACCGCCTACAATACCTCATCTACCACGACACCAAAACCCTGGTTTTATTAATTCCTAAAAAGCTGTTGGTTTCATTGAGGGTATTGGATATATAACCGTTTAATAATCACTGTCTTGGTTTAATAGAAAATCGTTTAATTCGAAATACATAGGAACTAATCTATACTATCCCATCACCAGTGCTACTTCATAGCACTTCGAAACCAATAGGTCCCTGAGAATCCCTTCTGGTCAAAGAAAGCTTGCAAGTAATGGTGACTTCTTGCCTTTAATGGAGAAACAAGACTTCACCATCTTCTTTGAGACATGTGCTGGGAGTTATTCAATATATAGGATACGTTCACAGTGATCGCATTGCACCAAACCCCTCTGCATACGGACATCTTGCACCTTACTAACGGGTAGCGTGATTCTACAGCCTTGGCATCTCCCCTGCTCAACGCTAGCAACTACCCTACCCCTCTTGTTAATCCGTAGGACCTCGTAGAGCTTAAGCACATTGCCATCCAACGTACTAGCGAGGGATTCGCGCTTTTCTCTATTCTCTGAAACGGTCTTCTCGAGAAGGGCCTTCTCGGCAAGTATCTCCTGCTTCTTTGCCGATATGTGTTGTCGCAACTCCTTGGTTGTCCCCTCTTTATCTCCCACTTGTTGTCGAGCATGCTCCAGCTGGCTCATGAGTTCTAATAGTCTGTCTTCCTTCCGCTCAGCTTCGGCCGTAAGATGTGTTACTTCTTTCTCAAGCGAGGCCAATTCCTTAGAGTTTTTGACTGTTCCTCCATATAGCTTATCTTTAAGGCTCTTCAGCCTGGTCCGGATATCATCAGTTTCCCATTCCAGGTCTCGTTGTTCCTTCTGTTGAGCAGCGACCCTATCTTGCTCTTCTTTCAGCCCCATCTCAGCTTCATTCAGAGTTGCATCATCACCCATCTCAGCTTCTATACTGAGCAGCTTGTCCGACGCCCTATTTAGATCCAAGTCGAGCTGTTGTAACTCACGAAGCAGTTTTGCTTCTTCCACTACATTACCCCACAGAGCTTACTCTCTATGACTTACTAATTTGAAGATTGAGCTTTTGCATAATCTCTTCTGCTTGAGACACCATGCTTTCCACGAGTTCTTTGGTACTAACAACCTTGTCTAGAAGACCAACAACCTGTCCACCAAATCCTAGTCCACCATCTATATCACCATCTTCAAATGCTTTAAGAGCGCGCTGGCCACTTATAACTTCCAAGAGTTCGGGTAGAGAGGCACTTCTTTGTTCCATCTCTACCACCTGCTGAGATACTTTGTTCTTGAGTGCCCGATGTGTATTGGTTATGGAACGCATTACAACAACAGTATCTGTTTCTTGTGAATTCACGATCCAGTCTTTGAAGTTCTGGTGCAGATTGCTCTCGGTTGTCGTCAGAAATGCAGTACCCATTACCACACCCTCTGCTCCTAAGGCCAAAGCTGCAACTAATCCACGTCCATCCCCAATGCCTCCGCCAGCGATTACAGGTACCTTTAATTCATCCACTGCCCGTGGAACCAAGATAAAAGTGGTGACATCATCCATCCCCAAAGCACCACCATTTTCAAATCCGACAATACCGATCATGTCTGCCCCAACACTCTCCGCCTTCTTCGCATGCCTCACTGTTGCTACTTTATGTATGAGTGTAACCCCAGCCTTCTTTAACTTGTCAACATACTCATCAGGTGCCCTAAATCCTGAACTCTCTATAGCCGCTACACCCTCCTCAATAACCGCATCAACGAAATCATCATTTGGAAGGGGTGCGATAGAGGGGAATAGGCTTATGTTTACTCCAAACGGCTTATCGGTTAGCTGCTTGGCCTTCCTGATTTCATCCACCAGCTCTTGCTTGGATGAGAACTGAGCCGATGTCATAATCCCCAAACCTCCTGCATTAGACACAGCAGCTACCAACTCAGCTCTGGATAACCATTGCATCCCACCTTGGATTATGGGATATTTGATGTTCAACATCTCTGTGACTCTTGTCTTCAACATTGGGATGCCTCCCCCAAACAAAGTTGTTTTTTTGCGTCGATCATAATTCAGATGTTCAGTGTAACAAGGAAAGATTCAGAGTACAAGCGTCTTTAAATGTCTATAGGATTACCAGAGAATACCCACTTAAACCCACTATTAGAATAAACCTATATACATTAATACAAAAACTGTCATTGGTGCGAGCAGTTTGGGGTGATACAATATTGCTTAGCGATTATGCCCTTAGCTCTGTCGGCATAATGCTGCGCAAAAACAAACTAGCAATTACAGGTGGGATTTGCCCGACAGACAAGGTGTTTCGGAGCCACGGTAATAATCATTTATGGCGGTACTGCAAAAAGTCATTTAGAGGCTAATTTCCAACCGAATTCAGCTTGATAAAACGGCGTCAAAGGCAAGAGTCTGACCTTTTTGCAGTAAAACCATTTATCTCTTGAATACGATTGTCTAGGAATTCCAAAAAACAGGGCTGTATCGAACTACAAAGCAGAACTAATGGGATCACAATTTTCTGAAAATACCGTAAGGATCTTGGTTGTTGGCGATACACATGCCTATAGCTTTAGCAAGATTCCTACAGAGATTATGGAAATAGCATATAGTGTGGATTGGTTAATTCATGTAGGAGACTACGTATCGTATGACGTTTTGAGAGGTTTTCGTGAACTCAAGGGTGACAGATTCAGAGGTGTACATGGTAATGCAGATCCAATGAGCATCCGGATGGAACTTCCCATGAAAGACATCCTTGAATTACATGGCAAACGTATAGGCATGAGCCATCCCGCTCAAGGTGGGCCCCATGAAGATACGGTAGAAAGAGTAAGAGGGGACTTTTTGAATCATCATGTGGATATGATAGTGTATGGGCATACCCATGATCCAAAGATCGAGGATATTGAAGGAGTACTACTCCTCAGCCCCGGTAAAGGGTATAAGGAAGTCCACTCCTTTGGAGCCCCTGCTTCGGTGGGAATAGTCATCATCGATGGTTCACTGAATGCCAGTATACAGGTTATCGAGCTATAGGATGCCCCATTGATATCTATGTTAAGAGCCTTGGACAAATGTATTGGTCATACTGACGGAGAGCTATGTCTACTCTCTATGTTGTAGCAACTCCAATTGGCAATCTAGAAGACATCACTCAACGTGCTTTGCGCATTCTGCGAGAGGTCCATGTAGTTGCTGCCGAGGACACTAGAAAGACCAAGCGATTGTTCAACGCCTATGATATTAAGACCAGACTTGTCAGCTATCACAAACACAGTCCACAATCTAAGTTGTACCAGCTCCTCGGTGAACTAGAGCAGCACGATATAGCGATTGTCTCCGAGGCAGGAACCCCCGCCATCAGTGATCCTGGTCATGAGCTCATCAAGATGGCTGTGGATCGAAGTATATCCATTGTATGTGTCCCGGGTCCATCGGCTGTGATCACGGCTCTGGTGAGTTCGGGTCTACCCACAGACAGATTCCTGTTTCTGGGTTTTCCCCCTCGCAAGAGTGGAGAGAAAAAACAACTCCTGCGTGAAATTAAGGGCAGTCCCTATACGATCATAATCTTTGAATCCCCCCACAGATTTCAAGCCACTCTTAAGGATATACTCAGTGTACTCGGTGACCGAAAAATCTCTGTAGGACGAGAGCTAACCAAATTGCACGAGGAGATTTTTCGGGGCACAATAAGTGAAGCCTTGCACCACTTCGAAAGAGTGAAGGGAGAATTTACATTAGTAGTGGAGGGTAACCCATCCCCCAATGTATCCGACACTGGGATCGATGTAGAAGAAGAGCTGAATCGCCTATATTCTCAAGGGGCGTCTGCCCGGGATGCGATTGCAGAGGTGGCAGCGTTATCCGGAGTATCCAAAAGCACGCTATATCAGACATGGCTACGCGTGTCTGGCGACCAATGAAGCCAATTCTAGAGATATTGTTGAAGATCAATAGATCAAAGGAGAAATACATTGAGTGAGAAAATCCTCGTCGCTGTGGCTTGGCCCTATGCCAATGGCCCCCTACATATAGGCCATATCGCAGGAGCATATCTCCCGGCAGATATCTTCGCCCGCTTCCATCGAATCAAAGGGAATGATGTATTAATGATTTCGGGCAGCGATCAGCACGGTACCCCAATAACCTTACGAGCTGAACAAGAAGGAACAACCCCACAGGAGGTTGCTTCTCGATATCACCAGGATTTCCTATCTTGTTGGGAGAGATTTGGTATTACCTTTGATCTATTCACCAGTACAAGTACAACCAACCATGCTAGGGTAGTTCATCAGCTGTTTTCCAAGCTTGAAGACAAGGGATATATATACGCTGATTCAATGTCATTACCATACTGCCCCAACTGCCAACGTCACCTACCTGATAGATACGTACGGGGCACATGCCCACATTGTAGCTTCGAAGAGGCGAGAGGTGATCAATGTGATAACTGCGGCAAACCACTGAATCCCATAGATTTGATAGATGCACGTTGCCAGATATGTTCTACTTCTGCTGAATTGAGGTCATCAGATCACTTGTTTTTCCGCCTCAGCGCATTTCGCGATCAGCTTTTGGAATGGACAAAAAGGCAAACCCATTGGAGACAAAATGTCTTAAATTTTACAGTACGTTATCTTGAGGAAGGTCTTAAGGACAGGGCAATCACAAGGGACATATCATGGGGGGTACCAGTTCCCAAAGCTGGGTTTGATGACAAGCGCATATATGTATGGTTCGAAGCTGTTATCGGTTACCTATCTGCCAGCCAGGAATGGGCCAAGCTAAAAAATGATGAGGACGCCTGGAAGCCATTCTGGGGAGAGCAGGTCAAGAGTTACTATTTTATCGGAAAGGATAATATTCCTTTCCATACCCTTATTTGGCCATCTATGCTCATGGGAGTGGGAGAACTTGCATTACCCTACGATGTACCAGCGAATGAGTTCCTTAATATAGAGGGAAGACAGCTTTCCACCAGCAGGAACTGGGCTATCTGGCTCGGAGACTACCTCGACCGTTATGATCCAGAGCCGCTGCGCTATGCCCTCTCTATTAATATGCCCGAGACTGGGGATACGGACTTTTCCTGGCATGAGTTCGTTCGTAGAAACAATGATGAGTTGTTGGCTACGTATGGCAATCTTGTACACAGGATCCTCACCTTTACCTACCGCAATTTCGATAAGTGCATACCCACTCCAAGTGGACTGGACGACATCGACAGAAGATTACTTTCAGAAACCAAGGCTAAGTTTGCTACTGTTGATTCAGCTTTGTCTAGGTGTCAGTTTAGGGAAGCACTCAGAATAGCCATGGGATTGGCACAACAAGCAAATCGCTATTTAGATGATAAAGCTCCTTGGAAAGCCATAAAGCAGGATAGGCAGGCTTGTGCAAACTCCCTGTATGTCTCACTCTCAGTCATCTCTAATCTGCGACTTTTATTATATCCCTTCCTCCCCTTCAGCTCGCAGAAGCTCCACTCGATGCTTGGTTTTTCAGGGAATGTGGATGAGTGTATTTGGGAATACCAAGAACTGCCCACGGGGCAAGCGATGCAAACCCCCTCACCTCTCTTCACCAAGCTAGATGAATCGGTTGTGGAGGAGGAAACCAATCGCCTAAGAGGAGGATAAGGGATCATCCCACGGAGCTAACGATCATCCAGACTGCTATGGGAAACAGTATTAAAGTAAAGAGCCTTCTCAAAGCAATGCTCTTCATCCTCGTAGAAAGCCTTGGGCCAATCTGCCCCCCGAAGATAGCTGCTATACCAAGTGCAATGGCAGCCCATATCTCAAACTCATATCGGGTGGCAGTAAGATGGCCCAACATACCAGCGGTGGTCGTAAGAGTAATCATTGGTGCCGAAGTACCTACTGCAGTATGCATAGGTACTCTTCCTAGAAGAACCATGGCAGGGATTTTAAAGACTCCACCAGCTATGCCAACTAGACCAGAAATACCACCAGCCAATGCGGTCACCGGCATTATCAATGCAATCCTTGGTGAATTCCATTTCCAGCCCTTCCTCGCTTGCCCGTTTGCTGCCGATTCATCCCCTTCCGTTGAGCGCAGCATTAATAGGCTAGATATTACTAGGGTGATAGCAAAGATGATCTTCAAACTGGATGCATCTATCCGATAAGCCAGGAATCCAGCAAGGAATGCCATGCCCAAGGTCAGTGGTTCGATCAGAAGGAGCAATCGCCAGTCTATTCGTTTCTGTTGATGATACTTGGTTGTAGCTGAAAGCGATCCTATCGCCATGATAAACAGACTTATAGTAGATGCTTCATTAAAGGATAGACCTAGGACAAGAAGTAATGGCACATAGAAGAACCCTCCCCCAATCCCCACCATAGAGGCAAAAGATGAGATCAGAAGCACAGCCAAAAAACCGCCGAAAATAGATACAAATGTCATTTGCTATTGCCGATGTGATACTTTGGCACCATGCTCCATGTATGTATAATATACAGCGGCTTGTTTTCAGATACCAAGTAATGCATCCCCTCTAAATAAATGGAATATCAAGGATACTATTAAGCTATGGATTAATCATTCGGTGGTTACAACCAGAAAGAAAGACTATTCTGTTATCACCAAGTTAGGAAACTAAACTAAATGGAAAAACCAAATCAGAAGAACATTATATTAATCGGTTTCTCAGGAACGGGCAAATCTGATGTTGGAGAACGCGTAGCGAAACTCCTGGGATGGGAATTCGTTGATATAGATTCGGAGATAGAACATGTAGCTGGCAAGAGCGTGCCAGAGATCTTCGCACAGGATGGAGAGGTGCACTTTCGCAAGCTAGAGAGCGATATTTTAAAGGAAACCTGTAATAGAAGCCTCGTAGTTATCAGCACCGGTGGCGGTGCTGTCATGGACAACCTTAACGTTACCACTATGTTAGAGAACGGGACTGTGATTTGCCTTGAGGCTAAGCCGGAGACAATCTACAATCGATTACTGCGACACGACGAACCTGTGGGAACCATACGGCCTCTGCTCAACACACCCAATCCCATGGAGCGAATCACGCAGCTGAAGACATTTCGGCAATCCAACTATGCCATATCTCACTGGACAATCCATACTGATAATCTCTCGATCCCCGAGGTATGCCAAGAAGTGGTGAGGGGTTGGCATTTCTGTAGACGAATTTCCATGCATGATACCTCTGTAGATAGTGACAATGATCTTGCATGTGAAGTGGTCACCACAACAAACTACTATCCTATCCATGTTGGGAGAGGTCTACTCAGCTCTCTAGGTAAACTAATGTACCAAGCAGGTATCGAAGGCCATACTTATGTAATTAGTGATAGTCTAGTTCACCCTTTATACGGTTCAGTGGTGGAAGAGAACCTTCGTGTGAATGGACTGCAGGCCAGTACTTTGGTATTACCTGCAGGCGAGGGAACCAAGAGTATGGGCAGCGCGATGGATATATACGACTGGTTGGTGAAAAACCGTGCGGAGCGCAAAGACACCATCGTCGCGCTTGGTGGGGGAATGATCGGAGACCTGGCTGGATTTGTGGCAGCAACATTCATGAGAGGGATATCCCTGGTTCAAGTCCCCACTACCTTGATCGCCATGGTAGATTCTTCGATAGGTGGAAAAACCGCCGTCAATCATCCCGCGGCCAAGAATAGTATCGGGGTGTTTCACCAACCCAAACTAGTGATAGCAGATGTCGAAACCCTAAGTAGTCTGCCCACCAGGGAGTTAACCTCCGGTTGGGCAGAGGTGATCAAGCATGCCTTGATTCTAGATGAACAAGGAATCCCACTTCTTGAAAAGAATGCCGAGAGGTTAAAAGATCTGGATCAACAATTGATTTCCGACGTAATTAAACGTAGTGCTGCTATCAAGGCACGTGTGGTGAGTCAGGATGAGAGAGAGGCTGGACTGAGGACTTTATTGAACTATGGACATACAATCGCGCATGGCATCGAGACTGCTACTAACTACGAAGAATACCTACACGGGGAAGCCGTTGCCATTGGTATGATGGGTGCAGGGGAAATCAGCAAACAGAGTGGGCTACTATCAGATGATAGTGTAATTCGTCAAAAGGAAATACTGGAGCGATTCGGACTACCTGTGTCATGTCCTGGGATAGATCCTAAAGCCATCATGAAGGCCATGGAAATGGATAAGAAGGTAAGAGGGAAAAAGCTACGCTGGGTACTACTCAACTATCTGGGTAAAGCCACAGTAAAAGAGGATGTATCTCTCAAGGTCGTTTCTGATACAATCGCAGGGCTCTGTGCCGGATGAGTCTCAAAGAGAAATGGCTACTAATAGTCCTTCGTCTAGCTCAAAGACATATCCATAGAGCATTTATGGATAATACTTCCATCTTTCTCATAAAATGTCGCTACGTTCAGCAAGGTAATAATGCCAACAACACCCTGTTTGCATGCCTCGAAAAAGCGGAGTGGTCAAGTAACTAATGGGTTTCTTTATTAGAAGTGTGCGCCGACTGTTGTCGATTATCCGATCCTCAGAGATGGCTACTGGGATTATTCTCTCAATCGGCGTGGGTGTAATCGCAGGACTTGGCGCAGTTGGCTTTCGTTACCTCATAGAAGCTTTTCAGAAGGTATTCTTTGTCTACTGCGCCGATTGGTTCAGTTTCCTAGGAGATTACTATGTGATAATCCTCCCTGTGCTCGGAGGGCTTCTCTTTGGTCCATTAGTGTATTTCCTTGCCCGCGAGGCAAAAGGCGAAGGACCTCCCGAGGTCATGGAGGCTGTCCTTGTCAGAGGAGGACGAATCCGAGCAATTGTTGCCCCGATTAAGGTATTGGCATCTTCCCTATGTATATCCAGTGGTGGTTCTGTTGGTAGAGAGGGGCCCATTGTACAAATCGGAGCCTCCGCAGGTTCCACCATAGGAGAATGGTTAAGATTACCCGAATATTGGATGAAAACCCTTGTTCTCTGTGGTGCAGCAGGTGGTGTGGCAGCCACATTCAATGCTCCTATAGGTGGTGTACTCTTTGCCCTTGAGGTTCTGCAAAGAAGGTTCATAGTCCCGCACATGGGATTTATACTGATCAGCGCTGTCGCCGCAGAATTTGCAGCATATCCATTCTTGGGAGATTCTCCTTCCTTCATAATTCCAGGCTATGAGATGACTAGCAACTGGGAAATGCTGGCTTTTGTTCTATTGGGCATAATGGCAGGTTGGCTATCCATTATGTTTATTCGCATTTTCTTCTTCACAGAGGCCCTTTTCTCTCACGTGAGAATCCCCGGTTACCTCAAGCCTGCTTGTGGAGGCCTACTCATTGGTGTCACCGGTTTCTTTTTCCCAGAGGTATTTGGAGTGGGATATGGAGAGATCGAGGGACTGGGAGGTTCATTCACAAATCTATCTCGGGGACCTGTGGATATGGTATTGGCAAATCAACCCCTGAATCGAGACCTTGTTGGAGGACTAACAATTACAGGCCTTCAACTCATGTTCATCCTGGTCTTTGTCAAGATATTCGCTACATCAATCACCCTAGGGAGCGGTGGTAGTGGTGGTGTTTTTGCACCTTCACTATTCATCGGTGCAATGCTTGGAGGAGTAGTAGGAACCGTTGCCAACGAGACCTCACCTGGACTGGTTGGCCCCGCAGGGGCTTTTGCCCTTGTCGGTATGGGGGCCTTTTTTGCAGCCACAGTACAAGGACCGTTCACTGCTATCATAATCCTATTCGAGATGACCCGAGACTATGACCTCATATTACCTTTGATGGTGGCAGTAGTCGCCAGCACTCTTGTGGCCAGAGCCATCTCACGTGAATCCATCTATACTATGCGCCTAGTACGCAGAGGAGTGGATATACATAGGCAAGAGCATGCTGATATAATGAGAGATGTGACTGTTGGAGAGGTGATGACTCGTGGCTTCCCTTCTGTCCTACCAACAATGTTGGTCTCTGATTTAGCAGAGGAGTTTAGACAGAAGGAGCATCACGGATTTCCAGTTGTTGATGAGTATGGACAGCTATTCGGCATTGTTACACTACACGATATCGAACGTTTCATCGATCCGAGGAATCCAAATATGACGGTCGCAGATATCGCAACCAAGACGCCTATAGTGGCCTATCCTGATCAGTCTGTTCATGACGCAATTAGGCAATTGGGTGGCCAAGAAGTAGGTCGTATTCCTGTGGTGGATAGGGATAATCCTAAGAAGTTACTCGGGGTATTGCGTAGATACGATATCATCAAAGCCTATACTAGGGCACTCGCCAACCAGAAGGAGCAAGATTAATCGAGATGAATGGGACAGAGGTTGTCGAAACACCAAATATTCATCGTACTATAGCTAGTTATATCGATGTATTGAAGCCTCGAGAGACAATTCTTCTCACTTTTATCGGGCTCTGTGCAGCATTCATTGCAGTAAACGGTCATCCCGCTTTGGGCACCTTTCTGTTGGCTGGACTGGCAGTGCTGATGGGAAGCGCAGGGGCAAATGGATTGACCAACTACCTTGATAGAAATCTAGACGCCAAGATGCGAAGGACCTGCCGACGATCGCTTCCTGCAGGTCGTATCAATCCTCCAGAGAAGGTACTACCAGTAACAATCACTCTTGTGGTTATTGGATTGGCCATTGCTCTATGGCTCCACCCCCTATGCATGGTCTTTGGATTGGCAGGAGTTATCACTGCCGTAACATTCCGCAAGAGAGTTAGCTGTGCTTTCCCTCAGGGCGTTGTAGCAGGTCTATCGCCAGTACTCATCGGATGGGTTGCCTTCGACGCTACTTTCAGTGCAGAAATCGTCTTAATAAGCCTACTAATTGCAGTGTGGATCCCTTTGCATGTGTGGAGTGTGATGTTGGCAAATAGAGAAGACTATCAGTCCGCCGGCATAGGCTATTTCCCTCTGAGCTGGCAAACAAAGGATGCTGTCAAGGTACTATTAACTCTCTCATTCGTTCTGATAATTACATCGTTACTCCTGTCCTATTTCGCCTCTAACTTGAGTTGGCTGTATCTTCTAGCTGCTATAGTAATGGGGATTCTGACACTGGGATCTGCGATACGGCTCACCATATCTAGCAATTCACATGATGCCTGGAAATTATATAAGCTATCGTCCTTCCCTTACCTAGGAATCATATTCATGGCAATGTGTTTGGACATCTGGCTGCTTTAGGTTCATGGAGGTTATATAATGCCAATGGTCGAGGGAACTACTATCGTAGCAGTCAGGCGCGACGGTGATGTGGCAATAGCGGGGGATGGCCAAATCACTATGAGTGACGTGGTGGTAAAACGTTCGGCAAACAAGCTTCGTACACTCTATCACGGGCAAGTTCTTGCTGGATTTGCTGGTGCAGTCGCCGATGCATTGACATTATTTGAACGGTTCGAGAACCACCTTGAAAGATATAAGGGACAGCTCAAAAGGGCTGCTATCGAATTAGCCAAGGATTGGCGAACAGATAGGACGCTCCGTCGTCTAGAGGCTTGGTTGATCGTCGCCAGCCAGGAAGGGATGTTGGTGCTTTCTGGCGACGGAGACGTGATAGAACCTGATGACGATGTTGCCGGTATTGGCTCAGGTGCTGGATATGCAGAAGCTGCGGCGAAGGCATTACTACTGCATTCCAACCTAACTGCAGCGGATATTGCCCGCACAAGCATGGAAATTGCCGCTGCCATTTGCATCTACACCAATGAACATATATCCGTGATCAACCTTTCCAAATCTAATACCAACCACACTGGTGGAGGTGAGAAGAATGAAGATCGATCCTGAGCAAAAGATGCAGGATGATATCGATCGAGCTGTAGAACTTCTCTCACACGCTAAATATGTTGTAGCCTTGACTGGTGCAGGAGTTTCGGTTGAGAGTGGCATTAGGCCTTATCGGGGACCGGACGGTCTATGGACAGAATATGGTGAGCCCCCAATGAATCGGTACGACTCGACCTTTCGTGATCCCAAGAAGGGCTGGGAGATGATCATGAGCGGGGAGATCTTCTCCTCTGAAATGATGTCAAAGGCAGCAGAAGCATTTAGGAATGCTGCACCCAATTCCGGACATTATGCCCTCGCAGAACTCGAAGATATGGGAATCTTGAAATGCCTTATAACTCAGAACGTTGATAACCTTCACCGTGTAGCTGGTAGCAAGAACTTGGCCGAGATTCATGGCAATCTCTATCTCATGAGGTGTATGCAATGCAACAACAGGTATGGATTCATGGAGATATCACTGGAGGTATTACCCCCCACTTGCCCCAAGTGTGGTGGAGCAGTTAAGCCCGATGGAGTGATGTTTGGTGAGCCCATTCCTTCAGATGTACTTACTAAATGTCAGGAGGAAACCAGCAAGTGCGATTGTATGCTCACTGTCGGTACAACAGGACTTGTTTATCCTTCTGCTGGTTTTCCAAGGATGGTCAAGAGCAGGGGTGGCACCTTGATCGAGGTTGATGTTAGAGATACAGAAATTACACCATCATGTAACGTTAGCATCAGGGGCAAGAGTGGTGAAATCATGTCACTAATCGTGAGTAGGATTAAACTTAAAATATAAAAGATCAGTCAATCAGGGTGGTGAGAACGTACAGGGAGGAAGGACGAAGTGGAGAGAAGCAAAGAGTTACCTTACAGGCATATACTCTTCGCCTGTGATGGCAATACATGCAGAAGTCCCTTGGCAGAATACATGCTCAGGAAAATGTTATGTGATCACGGAGTAAATGGTCAGGTTTCAGTAAGCTCTGGAGGAATCGCGCCACATGCTCGAGATGGTAGCCTTATTTCCTTGGATATGAGAATGATCATGAAGGACGCCGAAATACCCTTTGACGATGACGCCCGCTCGCAGGATATAAAGCGACATACAGAGGTAGTCGAAGCGGCAGACCTCATCCTTACCATGACTCAGCTTCAAAAAGAAAGGGTGCAGAAGCTCGATAATGCACAAGGGAAACAAATACAGACGCTCCGGGAGTTCATAGGAGAGTCTGGTGATATCACAGATCCAGAGGGAGAGGGAGAACAAGCCTATCTAGACTGTAAACGAGAAATCGAAAGATGTCTCATTAAAGCAGTGGCAGGCCCCTTGTTTGCGTCCCCTCATGATAGGACCTTATAATATTAGTAGATAAGGATCCCCCTTTATTCATGTGACTATTTGGTGGGATCCAATTTTTATTAGCAGGGTAAATTACAAAGGAGACCTCTTATCGCTCTGTAATAGATGTGCAATCCTAGTCAAAAACTGGTTGGCAAATTCACTATTGGGCAAACAGTTAAATGGTCGATAACGTCAGGAAGCTAGTTCATTCTAATCGTAGTCTGGCGTATCAAATCACTGTTGAGGATTAATGAATATGAGAGCGCCCATAGTAGCTGGCAAATTCTATGAGAGGACAGAGCAAAACCTGCGGAAGCAAATTGAGAATTGCTTCAAACACAAGCTGGGGCCAGGTACAATTCCAGAGGCAGATATATCTCAAACTCGTAATATTAAGGGATTAATTAGTCCCCATGCAGGGTATGTGTATTCGGGTCCCGTAGCTGCACATGGTTTCTTTGCTCTTGCTTCGGAAGTCAAACCAGAGGTCATCATCTTGGTCGGCCCTAATCACCAAGGCATTGGGGCCGATGTCTCACTGAGCAAACAAGATCAGTGGGTAACACCCCTAGGAACCGTCGACGCAGCTAATGATGTGGGAGGGGAAATCATTTCTCTTTGCTCCAGAACCGAATGGGATGATTCTGGACATACCTGGGAACACTCGCTTGAAGTTCAGATACCGTTCTTGCAGTACATTTTTGGCGAAGGCCTTCGGGTTGTTTTTATAAGTATGCTTTTGCAGGACCTTAGCACCAGTATTGCACTAGGCGAGGCCATTGCTTCCACTTTGCGGGATAGGGACGGAGTTGTAATCGCAAGCTCAGACTTTAGTCATTATGAATCTCGATCTTCCGCAAGTAGAAAGGATGGATTGGCACTGGACGCAATTATGGAAATGGACGTAAACAAGCTGAGGTCCGTCGTGGACCAAGAAGGCATTACTATGTGTGGCTGTGGCCCAGTGATAGCCATGTTAACAGCCTGTAGAATCGCAGGAGCTGGCAAAACAAAGGTCCTCAAGTATGCAACCTCAGGAGATATTACATCAGACTACTCTCACGTGGTTGGATATGCGTCAGTAGAGGTTGCCTTACAGTAAACTTGTTTCTGCAACACACCTAATTGTTTGGATTCTCTAGCGCAAATGAATGAAGAACAGACCTGGGCGAGGAGGCAATGTTTGATCACAGAAGAGCAGGCAGTCTGTCATGTTGTGAGAAGGATGCACAGTTGCGACATACCCCAGGTTGCCGAGATTGATCGAGAAGCGTTTCCCACACAATGGCCACCCATTAATTTCAGACGAGAACTCAATAATAGGCTTGCCTACTACATGGTAGCTATTGAGACATCGATTGATCATTGTACATCTAGTTCCTCCTATATAGTTAAGCCTGCAGATAGGGGACTGCAGGCATTCATCTACAAGTTAAGGAACACCTTTAATAGGCACGCTAGCTTAGGATCTGAGCAGTCGTATCAATGTATCACCGGATATGCTGCTTTCTGGCTCATGGTCGATGAAGCACACATCACTTCTATAGCTGTACGAGAAGAATATCGCAGACAAGGTATTGGAGAGCTACTCCTCATGCATCTCATCGACCTTGCAGTAGAATGCCATGCGGTGGTGGTTACGCTAGAAGTACGTCGTTCGAATTATATTGCTCAGATGCTGTATCAGAAATATGGTTTTAATCGAGTGGGTTTACGGCGTGGCTATTACAGTGATGATCGAGAAGATGCAGTCATCATGACTACAGATCCCGTAACTTCCAACTCTTTTATAAATAGGTTCCAGAAGTTGAAGCACGAATATGCAGAATTTAGGAAAGAACATCTATCTCCCGAACATAGGGAAAGGCTCCTAGAATATCAATTTGGTAGTTTTTCTTCACCAAAACAATATAAATCAGGTTGACAGTTCATAAGGTTGCCACGTTTTGGTGGAGAGAGAAATCGGAGCATACTCTGTTTGACGATATACGGTGTAATCAGATTTCGGTATTACAGACAAGATTGCCATAACTTTTCTGTTGCTTCATAATGCTACAGGGCTTACGGCAATATTATTCCTGATGTACTTTTTCTTAGCCACCACGGCGGTTGGAATCCCGAGGACTAATATCAAGAGCCTATATTTGCATTTATTTTAGGAATGTAGATATTCTGGTCCGTAATTGATGTAGACATACGATAAGCACATCAAAAAGAGGGATAATTATCAACCGCTTCCCGAAAAAAGATAAGCTGATTATGCCAATGGTGGTTTCGAGGAAGGCAAAGAGTAATCCAGGTTGATTAGTAGACACCTGATGATAGGATATAATAATGGCACAGAGATGTAAGGGATGTAATGACCTCCTTCCTGGTGATATGCATAGCTTCAGGAATATAGAGGACGTTTTTAAATCATGTTGCATGCAGTGGGGATATGAAGAAATTCGAACGCCCACTCTGGAATATCTACACCTTTTCACCTCAACCGGCACGTTAACACCGAGTATGCTGAACAAGGTTTATTCTTTTCTTGACTGGGATGGATGGAGCGGAGAACGGGTTGTGCTAAGACCTGAGTGCACGATACCAGCCGCAAGGTTGTATGTCGAAAGTCTAGCCGATCGTCCTGAGGCAAGGCTCTTCTACGTACAAAGCGTGTTCAGCTTTGAGCAGACAGGACTCCATTCTCGGGAACGTTGGCAATGTGGAGCAGAGTATATTGGGAGCGATCGCCCCGCGGTGGATGTCGAGCTGGCGATGCTTGCATTAAAAGTGCTCAAGGATGTGGGTATCGGTGACATAGAGATACGATTGTCACATGCAGGTTTATTGAGATCGCTACTACAGAAATCCGGCTTATCCCCAATAGAACAAGATGAGACTTTGGATCAAATCCTAGATGGTGATATGGATAGACTTGGGCAGGTAATTGGGGGCAATCCACAGCTCAATGAGGTTGTGCCTTTGCTTTTTGAGCTAAAAGGACAATCATCTGGTTTTTTAAAGAATCTCAAGAGCTCTCTTGTACCAGCACTACCAGAAATCGAGCCAAACCTAGATGATTTCATTAAGATTGCTACACTTCTCGACGCAACAGGTACTAAATATCAGATCGATATCGCATCGGGCAAGGGATTTGAATACTACACCGGCGCCATATTCCAGTTCTACCATCAGGGCCATAAAGTGGGAGCTGGGGGGAGATACAATGACCTGGTTCCTCTCCTAGGAGGAGGGACCGTACCTGCATCTGGAGTGGCACTATACGTTGACGAAATATTAAAATGCATGCCCAGGTACTCAGATGACAATCAATCAAACAGGATTCTGCTCAAGAGCAATGGCGAACAAGACTGGCAATTATGTACCGAGGTAGCCAACTCTTTACGAGAGTCTGGATTTGTGGTGGCATTGAGCTATGGCGATAGGGAACCTACAGGTTTCAGATGGACATTGAGTATTCAAACTCACGAAGAGGCATCGGTGTTTGTCCTGCGAGATCTACTTCGAGGCAGGAAGTCTAGAGTTCCCTCTATTCAAGAACTGCTAAAAACTTTACGGGGGGCGAGCACTGTTAAAACTAGCACTACCTAAGGGGCGTCTTCTTCAGACCACTCAATCCCGGCTCGAGACGTTTGGGTTGGAATTAGATGGCTATAATGATGAGTCGCGATCTTATCGTCCTACATGTTGTGATATCCCTGAACTGAGAATCAAGGTTTTCCATGAAAAGGATGTGCCTGTTCAGGTGGCCGTAGGCAATTACGATCTGGGAATATGTGGTCTAGATTGGGTTGAGGAACTCTTAGTCAAGTATCCCAGCAGCGCCTTGGTCAAGATATACGATCTGGGATATGGCAATAGCAGCCTATGTGTTGCTATGGCAGGATCGTTTGGTATAGACTCCCTTGAGCAATTAAAATCTCACGATAATTTGATAAGATTGGCCGGTGAATACCCAAACTTGGCAGAGTCTATTGCCATGAACCTGCGGCTAAAGAGGTTCAGCGTATTTCCCCTATGGGGAGCTGCCGAAGTCTATCCCCCAGAAAATGCAGATATTGTTCTACTATCTAGAACAAGAGGGGATGGTATCCATGAACATGGATTGGTACCATTGATGACTGTGATGAACTCCAGTGCTTACCTCATAGCGAATCGTCATAGCTGGGAGACAAAGGACTTGAGCCAAGTTCTTAAGGTCTTTCGTGCTACGGATGGGTATGAGGAACACGAAGAAATGCCAGCAGAAAGCACAGTGATTCATACAATGCCGATATACCCCACCTGGCAGAACAGTATACGTTTGGCCTTACCAGACGGGCATCAAAACAAACCTACAGTGGAGTTTCTCCATCGAGCTGGGGTTGAGTTGCATAATACTCCTGATAACCCTAGAAGACCTTCTCTGAATATAGACAACGTAGCCACGAAACTGATTCGTCCCCAGGACATGCCATTACAAGTGGCCAATGGCAATTTTGATCTAGCTATTACCGGTCAGGACTGGCTTCGTGATCACTTGTGCAAATTCCCAGACAGCCCTGTCAAAGAGATTGTATCATTAGGTTTCGGTGGTGTGAGGATTGTGGCTGTCATGAAGCATGACACCGGTATAAGCAACACCGGTGAGCTACGAAACGCGCTGAAAGAGGGCAGGTTCATACCCCTCCGAATAGCTTCGGAGTATATCAACATAGCAGATAAATACGCACGAGACCACCACCTTGGAGCATGTCGAATAATGCCAACTTGGGGAGCTAGCGAAGCATTCCTCCCAGAAGATGCGGACCTGCTCATTGAGAACACTCAGACCGGTAAGACGTTGGTTCAGCATAATCTGGATATCATAGATACGATCATGGAATCATCGGCTTGTCTTATTGGCAAAGCAGATGTTCTTGGCCGTAATGATATTATAGCCCTCGTGGAAAGGCTCAAACGTGGTATCCAATCCTGATATAGGAAACAAACATTGAAGATCATTAAAGATATTGAGGTAGCCAAGGCTACATTGTTAAAGCGTTCCCCCTTGGAATTCAAGGAGGTATCTCCACAGCTACAAGAGAGTATTTATAAGATATTCCAAGAGAATCTCTCTCCCACACAAGCTGTAGAGAGAATCATAGATGAGGTTCGGTTAGAAGGTGACCATGCGATCTGTAAATATAGCAAGCATATCGATGGTATCAAGCTCAGCCAGCTAGAAGTGACCAAGGATGAGATCGATCTAGCCTATAATAAAGTGCGTCCAGACCTAATGTCTGCTATCAACATTGCCGCTGAGAGAATACGCAGTTTTCACGAAAATTGCAGACGCAGAAGTTGGATCGAGTTTGATGAAGGAGGAATAGGACAGCTAATCCGGCCCATTGATTGCATTGGAGCATATGTCCCTGGGGGCTCCGCATCCTATCCATCTACTGCGTTGATGACAGTTATTCCCGCAAAAGCTGCTGGCGTGCGAGAGGTAATCGTCACCACCCCTCCGAATAAAGATGGGATTGTACCCGCATCCACACTGGTTGCAGCAGACATATCTGGAGCAGATCGTATATTCAAAGTGGGAGGAGCTCAGGCCATAGCCGCACTTGCCTTTGGAACACAGTCCATCCCTAGAGCAGACAAAATATGTGGTCCAGGAAACATCTTCGTTCAATTGGCCAAGAAGCTACTATTTGGAACTGTCGGTATCGATGGTATCTATGGCCCTACAGAGACCATGGTACTTGCAGATGATACTGCATCCCCTTCCGTTTGTGCTGCCGATCTTTTAGCCCAGGCTGAACATGATCCACTATCTGCGGCCATTTTGATTACCCCATCTAGCAAACTCGCTACAAGCGTAAGTCGCGAGGTAAAACGTCAACTAACGGAGCTTGAACGAAAAGATATTGCTTCAATTTCGATACAGGACAATGGGGGTATAGTAGTCACTAAGGACATGGACGAGGCAATCCAACTGGTCAATCTCTATGCACCGGAGCACCTAACAATATTAGTGCAGGATGCATGGACATGCGTAGGCAAGATCAAAAACGCAGGTGGTGTTTTTGTTGGTGAATTCTCAGCCGAGAGCTTGGGAGATTACATAGCTGGGCCAAGCCATGTCATGCCCACTGGAGGGACTGCACGTTTTGGTTCACCTCTATCTGTAGACGACTTCGTAAAGATTATAAGCGTTGTCGCACTGGACAAGAACCCATTAATGACTCTGGGCACTTATGCAAATACAATTGCAGATGTAGAAGGGCTCACTGGGCATTCCAAGAGTGTTTCGATGCGACTCGAACAGATTGATTAGACACACGTTCATTCATCATTGTGGTTATCTCTCGAAGGTGAATGAACCGGGAATTTGTGCAACAAATGGAGGCACTTGAGTCATGTCATATCCTATAGAATCAAGGCCTACCGCAGGAGAAGGGACATTGGAGATGTCCAAAGATGATGTTGTCGGTGTTCGTTTTCAACGAGCAGGCAGGATATTGTACTGCAACGCCAACAATCTTGAGTTGGTGTTTAATGACGATGTTGTCGTAGAGACAAAACAGGGAACTAGCTTGGCAAAGGTTGTTATCGCACCCAGCCAAGTCATAGAATGCGATTTATCTCAACCATTACCAAAGTTGCTCCGCAAGTCCACTTCTGCTGATCTACAGCAAGGGGAAGCTATTAAGAAAAAGGAAGAGCAGGCATTCAATACATGCAAGAAGCTCGCTGCAAAACACAATATACCCCTTAAGGTTGTTTCCACAGAATGCAACCTCGAGGGAAGTCATGTCACAGTGTATTTTGCAGCCGCGGAGAAGGTAGAATTCAGGCGACTTCTAAAAGAGCTCTCCTCCGATATCAAAATGAAGGTCGAGTTCAAGCAGATAGGTTCTCGAGACGCCGCAAAGTTCCTCGGTGGTCTCGGGAGATGTGGTTCGCCACTATGCTGTTCTTCATTTCTGACGGAGTTCAACCCTGTCTCCATAAAAATGGCCAAGGAACAGAATCTATCGCTTGATCCAATGAAAAACTCTGGTATGTGTGGGCGGCTTCTTTGTTGTCTAGAATACGAGAGTCATTACTACAAACTAATAAGAGAGCGATTACCCAAGGTTGGCCAAATGGTTTCAACTCCAATGGGCAAAGCAAAAGTAGTCGCATTAAATCCGCTGCGAGAAACGGCAAATGTACGGTTGGAGAATGACGACATAGTAGAAGTATTGGCTAATGATCTACAGTTCGAAAAGGTGGTCAAATAGTAGGGACTAATATCAGGCTCTCTATGCCCCCTAAGCAAGAAATCTTTGCCACTCAGTATAGGTCTTAAGGTATTGATAAGGCACCCGATATCCCCCCGTTTTGGGTTTGCGAGGCTTTTCCAACAATGGCATCCCAGCTTCCCAAGGAGTGCGACCCGCTTTACGATGATTGCACGGAGGGCAACAACTAACAACGTTTTCCCAATCATGCTCACCACCCCTATGCCTGGGTACCACATGATCCAATGTTAATTCATTGATCTTTTTTCCACAGTATTGACAAGTGTAATGATCTCGATTGAAGACCTCTATTCTAGTCAGTTTCTTATCCAGATACGGTCTTCTTACCATATACGTCAGGTGAATTACTGATGGAATTGGAAGCGCGCAATCAGCCGAATGTATTTCACCAAGGCCATCTTGAACTACTTCGGCCTTACCTCTAAGCAAGAGGACTACAGCTCGACGAACTCGACAAACATTTACAGGTTGATAATCCTGATTTAGTACAAGAACTGCTCTGTTAATTGTGTCCAATGCTCTGCCTTGCACCACGAACTCGGTCGCATGGACACCGGTCTGCGTAGAATCAAGGGGGTGAGCGGTATTCACACGGCCATACTGTGTAGACCTGGTAGTAATAGGAGCTGACTTCGGCCATCGTGATCTCAGCTATGGACCAAAACCCACAGCTACGATAAATAGGTAGAACCTTGCCAACAACCATTTTTTTATCGTACTAGAATTCTAAAGTATACGCAAGCTGATAGAGGGAATACTCAAATGTCCAATCGTGTGCATGGGATCCGTGAGGAATATAGTGTATTGAATAAATAAATCCGAAGCTTATTCCTCAGTCATTGATATATATTACATATTTCAGTGCACACCAGGTTTATTCGAATCTCAACATCTCCTCAGTTCAACCAGTGCAAACTGCAATGGGTTTGCGTAAGTCTAGGGAAATGCTAGTCATCATGTAATTGAGGTTTATCGTATAATAAATGGCAGGCTCCCGGCTAGCTAACTACTTATTGTTTATAGTTATATCTAATCACTACAAGATCTGCCTCTAGCGAGAGGATTAGTCTCCAAACCAAGTATCCCATAAGCCATCATGGATCCGCCGTTACCCACGACTCCCCTTCACGGATCGATGGTGCTATTATGGTGTTATCTCATCAGTAAGGGGGCAATCTAGGAAAATGATAGATCGAGTTATAGCAGAAGTCAGTGTTGTTCCTTTGGGCACCTCCACACCGAGCGTGAGCAAATACGTTGCCGCCTGTCATGAAATACTCAAGGCAGCCCATGATATCCGTTACCAATTGACTCCAATGGCAACAGTCATAGAAGGGCCTTTGGATGGGGTTTTAGAGACGGTGCGTAGAATGCACGAAGTCCCCTTCGAAATGGGGGCTATGCGAGTGGTAACCACTCTCAAGATAGACGACCGTAGGGATAAAGTCATCACTATGGAATCGAAGGTATCTGCTGTTGAAAAACACTCTCATTAGGGCTAGTAGCTTGAAGGCTATCGAACTATGAGTAGAGCAAACTAGAAACCCCTGATATATGACGAAGTATAATGACATAATCAAGGAGTAAACAGGTATGGCTGTGAATATTCATACATTGAGCGAGAATACAGCAGCTACCCCAGGTCTATTAGCAGAATGGGGACTGAGCATTCTAGTGGAAACGGATGACATCGTTATGCTATTAGATACAGGTGCAAGTATCTCGGTGACGCACAATGCCACAGCTATGGGAATAGATCTATCTAGAATAGACAAAATTGTGTTAAGCCATGGCCATTCGGATCATACTGGTGGACTGCAGCAAGTGATTACGAGGATTAGAAATGAAGTAGAGGTTATAGCACATCCCGATGTGTGGGACTCTAAGTATTCATCACGTCGCTCTCGAACCGGCTATGCCTATAGCGGCATACCTTTCCAGCGAGAGTGGCTGGAAAACCTTGGCGCATCCTTCACAACCTCAGCCGAGCCGGTATGGTTGTCTGAAAACGTATTGATTACAGGGGAAATCCCGATGGTAACGGAGTATGAAGAACTCGATCCAGGTCTTTTCGTTAAAAAACATGAAGAGTATCATCCTGATCCACTACTAGATGATAGATCAATTGTCATACGGAGTCCGCAAGGTCTGATAGTCATATGTGGCTGCGCTCATCGAGGTGTGATCAACACATTGCGCAAAGCCCAGCAGCTCACAGGAGAGGACCACGTTTATGCAATTGTTGGAGGTATTCATCTGTTTCGCTCATCCGAAGAAAGACTGGAATTGACGATTGCTGAGTTCAGGGATATGGGAGTGGAACGCATAGGCGTATCTCATTGTACAGGTCTTCCTGCTAGTGCTAGAATGAATTTGGAATTTGGCGATGGCTTTTTCTACAACAACGCTGGAGTTCATCTAACCTTATAAATGTTAGCGATATTTCAAATGCATCTTGATATGGAGGTGAATTCTTCTTATGCTCATTGTTGGCCTCACTGGTGGTATCGGCTGCGGGAAGAGTGTAGTATCTCGGTTCTTCAGAGAACTGGGGGCATACAGTATTGATTGGGATGAGCTTAGCAGGGATATAGTACTTCCCCATCATGAAGCTTGGGAGGAGATCGTCGACTACTTTGGCAAGGAAGTACTTAACGCCGACATGACCCTTAATAGAGAAGAGCTAGGCAGGATTGTCTTTGGCAATACCGAGAAACTCAAGAAACTTGAATCTATCACTCATCCGCGTATAGCCCTCGAGGATTTCCATCGTGTGCAACAGATTAGCGAAACCAATCCCGATGCCATCATCATCAAGGAGGTCCCTCTACTAGTGGAGGTTGGTGGTCATCGTTTTGTGGATAGGGTAGTAGTTGTCAGCGTTAATAAAGAAACTCAAATGCGTAGGTTGGTTCAGCGTGGCCTACCTGAGGAAGAAGCCCGAAAGAGGATCGCCTCACAGTCCCCCCAAGAAGAGAAGGTAAAGGTAGCTCATTTCGTCATTCACAACGATGGTTCACTTCAGGAAACAAAACAGCAAGTAGAAACAATATACAAAGAATTACAAGCGTTTTCTCAGGGAAAATCCCAAGTCAATAGCAACTAGTTAACAGCCTAAATCCGCAGGAAAGTTGAGTCGTCTCCCCTCCCTCAAGCAACCTGAATTGGTGTTTATTTGTGTTAGATAGATTTGGTATAGGAAATATCATTGTGCACACTATGCCTCTCAAGGACAAGGGCGGATTTGATCTTGTCCTTGACAGGACAAGGACAAGCGATATACTCTCAACCTAAGGTTCGCCTCCAAGATGTATCAGGAGTTCTTATATCAGAATCAACGTCTTTCTCAATAAACGCACTAGCTATGGATTTGGCAGCTAAAACTGGTTATTGAGCTATTCAATCTTTATCGACAATTCATGTGCAAAGAGTGAAGACGGATCTTGATACCACAATGGATACAACAAACAAAGGTAGTTACATTCTAATCGCCTCGCTCCCAATCAATCAGACTATTCACGTTGGCAAGTTGGGAGAAGTATCATTCTCCAAGGGTTTCTACGCGTATGTGGGTTCGGCCATGAACGGTCTTGATTCAAGGATAGGCCGACACCTTCAGACCAAGAAGAACATCCATTGGCATATTGACTACCTCCTGCAATATGCCGATATTACAGACATCCTCTATTGCAGGAATGAGCATCGGTTAGAATGCCAGATTGCTCAGATGATGTCCCCTCACTTTTCATCGATCAACCGATTTGGTTGTTCGGACTGTAGATGCCACAGTCACCTTATAGTTTGTCAACAGCGATCAGATCTTATTCAGCGAGCTCAAGAGGCATTTGTACAATTGAACGTTTCACTACAAAACTGGTTATAGTAAGGGAGTGTTAGTTGAATCTCGCTGTCCAAATAGCACCAAATCATCCTAAAGGACTCTTGATAAAGAATCCCATAATGACCGCCTCCGGAACCTTTGGTTATGGAACAGAATGCGCTGAGATCGTTGATGTCGAAAATCTTGGGGCCATCGTGTGCAAAGGAACTACGTTAAAGCCCCGAGAAGGTAATCCTCAACCGCGTCTATATGAAACACCATCCGGATTATTGAATTCTATTGGGCTTCAAAACATCGGTGTAGAAGCCTTGATCAGAGAGAAGGCGGCTATCTGGAAGAACTGGAATGTTCCTGTTATAGTCAATATTGCAGGTGAATCAATTGATGATTACTCCAAGCTCGCAGCGATATTGGATGGTGTTCCTGGTATTCACGCCCTAGAGGTCAATATAAGCTGTCCGAATATCAACGCAGGTGGCATGGAGTTCGGCAAGTGTACTGAAGCTGCAGCCCAAGTGACAGCATCTGTAAAGAGTTCATCTGGCCTACCTGTTATCATTAAATTAACCCCAATAGTAACTGACATAGTTGAAATGGCAACCTGTGTAGCTGAAGCCGGGGCTGATTGTATTTGTCTGGCTAATACCTTTCCCGGAATGTCCATCGATGTTACCACAAAAAGCCCCTTTCTAGGGAACGTGGTCGGGGGGCTCTCTGGGCCAGCCATAAAGCCAATAGTCCTGAGACTAGTGTATGAAGTGTTTGATGCCGTGACCATCCCAATAATAGGTTGCGGTGGAATCATGTCCGCAACCGACGCTTTGGAATTCATCATGGCTGGAGCAACTGCAATACAAGTCGGCACCGCTACATTTGTAGAACCTTCTACCTGTTTGAAAGTATTGGCGGGCATACAGTCATTTATGCAAGACGAAGGAATCGCAGATTTATCTCAAATTATCGGAGTGGCACATTAGTACCTACTGAATAGAAGTCAATTCGTTAGTTGCAACTAGTAATCAATAACGATATACTTACTTCTCAAGAGTGGGTGGTGGCTCTGGTTGTGGATAGTGGTTGTCAAACTGCTCTTTGACCGCAAGGTCATCGTTGTGCTACAGTTGACAGAGTGAGAAACTGGTATGACTACTACTACGGTAACCCCGAGTGTATCCAGGGAATTCCTCCTAGAGGTTCAACAGCAAAGCCAGCAGAATATCCTCCGATGCTATCAATGTGGCAAGTGCAGTGCAGGGTGTCCGTTAGCATATGCAATGGACCTCAGCCCAAGGCGTGTCATGCGGGCTGTACAGCTGGGATTAGCAGATTATGTTCTCGGCTGTACTAGTATCTGGATTTGTGTTTCCTGTGAAACCTGTTCAGTTCGATGCCCCCGCGAGATCGACATTGCCCGAGTAATGGAATCATTAAGGATGATTTCCATCGACAAAGGCTTTTCCCCGGCGGAGAAAGAGGTTGAGACCTTCCATCGTGTTTTCTTGGATGTTATCGAAAAGAGGGGTCGTGCTTTTGAGACAGAGCTAGTTGCAAGCTACTCTATGGGTGGACTCGGGACGCTGAAGACTTCTATAGCCAACATATCGCTATTACCCGGAATGATCTCAAAAGGGAAAATGGCACTGGCACCTCCTAATGCCAGTGGCGTCGACGAAGTAAAGAAGATCTTCGCCAAGGTTAGGGAGATAGAACAGAGGAAAACTTCAGGAGGATCGGAGTAACATGCCTGGAGCCTACGCCTATTACCCTGGCTGTACTCAGGAATCAAGCGCCAAGGAATATGGCGAATCGACAAAGCTGGTCTGTGAAGAGCTCGGCATCGAATTGCATGAAATAGACGGCTGGACCTGTTGCGGAGCCTCCTCAGCACATACAACAAACCACCTACTAAGTGTAGCATTACCCACACGTGATCTACAGGCAGCGCAAGAGATGGATATGCCCGTTGCTGTCATTTGTGCAATGTGCTACTCTCGACTCAAGTATGCATCTCATGAGCTTAGAGATCCGAAGACGCTGGCATTGGTTAACGAAGTTATTGAAAAGGACTTTCAAAACACAACGCAGGTTCTGCATCTACTTGAGATACTAGATAAAGAGCGTATACCGGTTAGGAAATCACTCAAGCGTTTGAAAGTCGTGTGCTACTATGGTTGTATCCTAGCTCGACCTAAGAAGGTTACCCAGTTTGATGACGAAGAAAATCCTCAGATCATGGATAGGCTGGTTAGTAATCTGGGAGCTACAAGTATCGATTGGGGATTCAAGACAGAATGTTGCGGGGCTAGTCTCACACTCTCCCGTCGTGATCTAGTGCGCGATTTATCACACCGTGTATTGGTGGCTGCAAAACAAGCAGGAGCTGATTGTATAGTAGTCGCATGTCCTATGTGTCATAGTAATTTGGACATGCAGCAAGAAGGGATCGCACAACAGCATGGCGATCAAGCAGATATGCCAATTATCTATTTCACTCAGCTCGTTGGCCTATCTTTAGGATTGAGCACGGAGCAGCTGATGTTTGATCGGCATTTTGTAGACCCGCGGCCGATGTTAAGGGAAAAGGGAGTGATCTAGGAAACTATGGCCAGGATCGGAGTATTTCTCTGTTACTGTGGAACCAACATCGGTGGAGTTGTGAACATTCCCCGAGTTGCAGAGGCTGCCAAAGCCATGCCTGAGGTCGTATTTGTCCAGGACAACAAATACACTTGTAGCGAGCCTGGGCAATTGGAAATACGAAATGCCATAGTAGACAATTCCCTTGATCGTGTGGTTATCGGGTGCTGCTCTCCTCGTATGCATGAGAAGACATACCGGAAAGCCGTAGAATCAGCAGGATTAAATCCTTATCTTCTAGAAATAGCCAACCTACGTGAGCATTGCAGTTGGGTTCACGGAGATGACAAGGAACGGGCCACCAGCAAGGCCATTGAACTAGTAAAAATGGCCGTGGCCAAGGTAAGCAGGCACGAATCCCTATTCCCCAAGGAAGTCCCTGTAACAAAACGGGCGCTTGTGATTGGTGGAGGCGTTGCAGGTATACAAGCAGCCCTCGATATAGCAAACTCTGGTTACGAAGTTGTCCTGGTCGAGAAGCAACCCACTATTGGTGGGCGAATGTCCCAATTGGATAAGACCTTCCCCACCTTAGACTGTTCTGCCTGCATACTTACTCCCAAGATGGTGGATGTCGCTCAACATCCCAACATTAGGCTCATCACCTGTGCACAAGTCAGTAAGATTAAAGGCTTTGTTGGCAACTTTGAGATCGATATTCTGAGACGTGCCAAGAAGGTGGATGAAACGATATGTACTGGCTGTGGGGTATGCATGACGAAATGTCTGGTGAGAACTCCCTCAGAATTTGATCTAGGTATGAGGGATCGGTCCGCAATCTATATACCTTTTCCACAAGCTATACCCCTGAAAGCCGTGATCGATACCGAACATTGTGGGCACTTCCAATACCTAAAGGCAAGACAGGAAGGAAAGGATGTGCCGGACTGCAATATATGTCAACAGACCTGCCCAGCCGAAGCCGTTAGGTATGAAGAGGAAGATGAAATAATAACTGAGCGATTCGGTGCCATTGTAGTGGCTACCGGATTCAAGACATTCGATCACTCTGCTTATGGTGAGTTTGGAAGTGGGAGATATCCAGATGTTATCAGCAGCTTACAGCTAGAGAGGCTGATGAGCGCTTCTGGACCTACTAGTGGAGAAATACTCCGGCCCTCGGATAAGACACATCCCAAGACTGTGGTTTTTGTTAGCTGCGTAGGCTCTCGCGATGACAATAAGGGTAGGAGTTATTGCAGCAAGATTTGCTGTATGTATATGGCAAAGCAATCTATAATGCTAAAAGAGCATGATCCTGATGTGCAAAGCTATATCTTCTATATAGATATCCGGGCCGGAGGGAAGGACTTCGATGAGTTCGCCCAGCGTGCCCAAGATGAGTATGGTGTTCTATATCTAAGAGGAAGGATCTCAAAGATCGTTCAAGATGGCAAAAAGCTGATAGTATACGGAGAGGATTCGTTATTGGGTCACCCAGTTCAGATCCCTGCTGATATGGTAGTTCTAGCCACTGGTGTTGAGCCCAACGATGGAGCTCCAGAACTTGCGCAGATTCTAAATGTCAGTTATGACACTCATAATTTCTTCGTAGAGGCTCACCCTAAGCTGCGCCCTGTGGAAACCCAGACAGATGGTATATTCCTTGCCGGTTGTGCTGTTGGTCCCAGAGATATACCAGAGAGCGTTGCTCATGGTAGTGCGGCCGCGGTAAAGGTGACAGCACTTTTCAGCCGGGATACTCTGACTACAGACCCAATGGTATCTACAATTGATCAGATGAGATGTGTAGGGTGTTTGGCATGTGCCGAAGTATGCCCATTCAATGCCATTGAACCACAGGTCTTAAGAGACGGCAGGGTTGTGGCATCTGTAAACGAAAGTCTATGCAAAGGATGTGGGCTTTGTGTAGCCACATGTCGTTCTGGATGCGCTAACCTGAAGGGCTTCACTTTGCAGCAACTCTTAGCTGAGGTAAACTCGTTGTGGCGGTAGAATTCGAGCCTAAAATCGTCGGTTTTTTATGCAATTGGTGTAGCTATGCAGGGGCAGACATGGCTGGAACCAGTCGACTGTGCTACCCTTCCAACATCCGAATAATTCGGGTGCCTTGTTCCGGAAGGGTTGATCCCCTGATAATTATTAAGAGTTTTCAGCGCGGTGCTGATGGGGTTCTAATAGCAGGATGTCATCCTGGCGATTGCCACTATACAGAAGGTAATTACTACGCTCGACGTCGTTTCGCTATGCTTGCTCCGTTCTTGGAGTACACTGGCATTGAAAGGGAGCGCTTTCGGGTGGAGTGGGTATCGGCAGCTGAGGGCAAGAGATTCTCTAATGTGGTGACATCATTTACAGACCAGATTGCCAAGCTTGGACCAAGACAAGCGAGAATCGGGAAGGAAGAGCTGGTTTGATCGAAGAGATTCAAGCCAAAGCAAGGGAGCTGTTGGAGGACGGCACAGTTAGCTGTGTTATTGGATACGAGCGTGCTTCCAGCGGCGTTGGCGCAAGGCCGTGTTTTGCATATGAGCCAAGCGACGTAGATAAATTCATTTTTGATAATACCTGCCATAATGATCTGGCTACTTACCTTAGAGGTCTTAAGGGAAAGAAGACTGCAATTGTTGCCAAGCCATATGATTCAAGGGCAGTTAATCTCCTTCTCAATGAGAAGCAAATTGAGCGCCAAGATGTATATATCATTGGAGTGGTCTGCGTCGATGATTACCGGCATAAGACAAAGCATGCAAGAGAGAATGCATCACCCGATGTCGAGTTAGCTATCCCTGTTATCTACGATGTATTGATCGGTGAGGCTGTGGAACGCAAGAGTAGATCGGAACAGGCTTTCTCAGATGTTGCAGAGATAGAAGCAAAATCCACTGCAGAGAGACAGGAGTTCTGGGAAGAACAATTCAGTCGATGTATACGTTGCTATGCGTGTCGTCAAGCATGCCCAGGATGCTACTGTACAGAGTGTTTCGTAGAACAGCTTGATCCCTTGTGGACAGGAATCCGAATTGCTCCATCTGAAAATCAGCTATGGAATGTTATTCGCGCATTTCACCTTGCTGGTAGATGCATAGGTTGTAATGAATGCGAGCGTGTTTGCCCTATGAATATACCTTTGAGCCTGCTCAATCGCAAACTCGAACAACAGGCTTTAGAGATGTTTGATTTTCGTGCTGGGATGGATGCTGAAACTGCACCACATTTCGCCACCTTTAAAAAGGATGAGCACTTAGGGATCGGTTGAAGCTTTATTTAGCTTAAGAGCTTACTGGTATGCATAAGAATATGATACCAGTTATGAGTTTGATAAAGGATTATGGGCGGAGAGCATCATGAATCGGCAGATGGAAATTGATCTTACCAAGATCGATCCGGTCATAGATAAGTATCAAGGAGATCGTGGATTACTAATCTCTTTGCTCCAGGATATTCAGGAAGTATACAACTACCTACCCGAGGAAGCATTACTTAAAGTTAGTGAAGCTTTAGATATCCCCAAGAGTCAGGTATTCAGCGTTGCTACATTTTTTAAAGCATTTAGTCTAGAACCACGAGGCCAACATCTAGTCACGGTATGTTTAGGTACAGCCTGTCATGTCCGGGGTGGTCAAAGAATGGTGGAGAAGTTGGAACGTGATCTAGATATTAAGGCAGGAGAAACCACAGAGGATTTTTCCTTCACTTTAGAGACCGTCAATTGCTTGGGATGCTGTGCCTTAGGGCCAGTATTAGTCGTAGATGGGAAGTATGAGAGCAGGGTAGATTCTGCCAAGCTCGATCAGATTATTAAGAGGTACCGGTGATTACTTCTATACGGTCAACCGTTAGATTGGGCAGTCCGCTTCAGCTAGAGGCACTAAGAGAGTCTATAGTTCAGAAGAATGACCCTTCCAAATGTGTGATTGTCATCTGTGCAGGAACAGGGTGTCTGGCTGCGGGAGCTGCAGATGTAATAAGAGCCTTTAAAGAAGAGCTCAAGTCAAAGAACCTGGAGGATCGTGTCGATGTAAAGGAAACTGGCTGTCCCGGTTTCTGTGAGAGAGGTCCTTTGGTTGTTCTCAGGCCCCGGAATATTTTCTATCAACAGGTTACACCCCAAGACATACCCGAAATCATTGCAGAGAGTGTTATACAGGACAAGATAATAGATCGGTTGCTCTTTTGCGATCCTAGAGATAATCGCACCATAATTCATGAGGAAGAAGTACCCTTCTACGAGAAGCAGACACGGATTATTCTCGGAAACAATGAAGAAGTAGACCCCACGAGCATAGAAGACTATATCGCCATTGGTGGATATTCCAGCCTTGCCAAGGTGCTCTTCGAGATGACCCCCCAAGAAGTCATCGATGAAATTAAACGAAGCAAACTAAGAGGTAGGGGTGGTGGAGGTTTCCCTACAGGAGTTAAATGGGATACCTGTCGAAATGCGCATGGTAGTACCAAGTATATAATATGCAATGCCGACGAAGGTGATCCCGGCGCATTCATGGATAGGGCTATTCTGGAAGGTAATCCTCATAGCGTTCTTGAGGGTATGATAATTGGAGCCTACGCAGTGGGTTCTAACGAAGGTTACTTTTATGTACGAAACGAGTATCCCCTAGCCGTTGAGAATGCACGGATAGCAGTTGAGCGAGCTGAGGAGCTTGGTTTACTAGGAGATGATATCCTCGGATCTGATTTCTCTTTTCACGTTAAGATAAATAGGGGAGGGGGAGCCTTCGTCTGTGGCGAATCAACCTCTCTTATGGCATCACTCGAAGGTAAGGTAGGAGAACCGAGGGCTAAGTACATTCATACCGTGGAGAGGGGTCTATGGGATTGTCCCAGCACCCTCAACAATGTTGAGACCTGGGCCAACGTTCCGATTATATTGAAAAATGGCGCAGACTGGTATTGTGATATTGGTACAGAGGAGAGTAAGGGAACCAAGATCTTCTCACTAGTAGGTAAGATCAACAACACCGGTCTTGTTGAAGTCCCCATGGGGACACGATTAGAAGACATTATCTTCAACATCGGCGGCGGTATACCCAATGGTAAGATGTTCAAGGCCGTACAGACTGGAGGCCCATCTGGTGGTTGCATCCCCTCTAGTATGCTTCACTTACCGGTGGACTTCGATGAACTAGGCAAAGTTGGTTCGATGATGGGATCCGGCGGTATGATCGTCATGGACGAAGATACCTGCATGGTCGATGTGGCAAAATACTTCGTTAACTTCCTCGAGGGTGAATCCTGTGGCAAATGTGTCCCATGCCGTGAAGGTTTGAAGAGAATGGGGCAGATCTTAGCAGCTATAACTGAGGGAAGAGGGCGAGAGACAGATATCATAACCCTGGAACGTCTGAGTGTAGTTCTTAAAGAAGGAGCATTGTGCGCCCTGGGTCAGACAGCTGCTAATCCGGTCATGAGCACACTCCAATACTTCAGGGATGAATATGAGGTTCATATCAAAGAGAAGCGCTGCCCTGCTGGCGTCTGCCGTGCACTAATAAGATACGAGATAATCACGGACAAATGCGTTGGCTGTGGGCTATGTGTCAAGGCTTGTCCCTCCGAGGCAATTGTTTCTATGGGCAAGAAAGAACCTGTAGTGATGGATGAGAGTAAGTGTATTAAGTGTGGTGCATGCTTTGATGTCTGCCGCATGGACGCTGTAGATAAGGAATAGTCTAGACATCGTGCGATAGCGTTGAACACTGATGTGATAACCCTTCAGGTTCACGATGAGAAAAGGATAATGCTAACTCTAACCATTGACGGCAAAGAAATCGGGGCACATGAAGGTATGACAGTGCTGGAAGCTGCACGGTCGGTGGGCATACAGATACCTACTTTATGTCATCATGAGGCTTTGACTTCGTATGGTGCCTGCAGGCTTTGCTCTGTAGAGGTTACCCAAAGGGGACGCACCAAACTGGTAGTCTCATGCCTGTTTCCCGTTGCCCAAGGTCTTGAGGTACAAACAAATTCTGCCAGGGTTAGGAACCTGAGGAGTGGTATTTTAGAGTTACTCCTGGCACGTTGCCCTGGTTCAGAAGAACTGCAGAGTTTGGCTACCACTTTGGGAATAAAGCAAGGTGAATTTGGTTTTGCACAGGACTCAGGGAAATGCATTCTCTGCGGATTATGCGTTCGTGCATGTCAAGAGATCGCTGAGAAGAGTGTACTGAGTTTTGCAGGTAGAGGGATAGACCGGAGAGTAGCAACTCCGTTTTATAAGCCTTCAGACGATTGTATTACATGTCGAGCTTGTGCCTTCATTTGTCCCACAAGGGCCATTAGATTTGAGGGCGGCAAGTTGATGTTGCCAGATTAAGGCATGAAGGATAAGGATATCCTATGACACAGGTCATTTCGAAAAACGACTTACTCTCATGGTTAGATAAGCTGATATCTCAGCATATCGTGGTTGCACCTGCAAATGAGGGTGAGTTGGTCCTGTTCAAAGAGGTGTCCAATGCAGGTCAGATTGTACTGAATGACACTCTCATTACAACACTGTCGCCAAAAGACTGGTTGTTTCCAAGAACTGAAACACTATTTGCGGTAGAGCGAAAGGATGGAAAGACAGAGGTCATTCCATCAGCTCCCAACAAACAAGTAGTTATATTTGGGCTTCATCCATGCGATGCAAAAGGGTTTCAGTTATTGGATAAGCCCTTTCTGGCAGAGCCTGAAGATACTTTATACAAGCAGCATCGTGAGAACACTACTCTAATAGGATTGGGATGTACCCAGGCCTGTCCAGAGTGCTTTTGTTCCAGTGTGGGCACAGGGCCTCACGATAACTCCAATATGGACATTTTGCTAATCTCGGCATCAAATGATACCTATATTGTTCAGTCTGTCACAGACAAGGGAGCGTCGCTACTATCTGGAGCACAGGTTCAAGAATCCAACAGTTCATCACCTTCGGAACCAGGTATTGAACAATTACCTACTGAAGGCCTTGTTGAAAAGGTTCGCGAAGTGTTTGACTCTCCTTACTGGAGTAGAGTGGCAGATCGATGCTTACACTGCAATGTTTGTGCCTATGTCTGTCCAACATGTTACTGTTTTGACATACGCGATTTTGCAAACGAGGACAAGATCGAACGAATCAGGACCTGGGAGAGTTGTCAATCTCCAGGGTTTACTAAGATCGCAGGTGGGCACAATCCTCGCGCCAATAAGGGCTCTCGTCTGCGACAGCGTTGGTATCATAAGTTTTGCTACTTCCCACACCAGCTTGGGGGCGAAGTAGCCTGTGTGGGCTGCGGTAGATGCGTTAGGTCTTGCCCTGTGAACATCGACATCAGGGAAATCATAAGAGATATCCAGAATCTAGAGGCACCAAGTGACAAGTGATAATCCTTTCATTCCGCACCCTGCAACCCTGAAGAGGATCGTTGACTTGACTCCCGACGTCAAGCTCTTTTGCGTTGAGTTCGATGATCCCGCCCTACGCGATAGTTTTGATTATAAGCCTGGGCAATTCGGATTTATTTCTGCTTATGGTGTAGGGGAATCACCATTTGGGATAACATCAACGTCAAGTCAGAAAGAAAGCGTTGATTTTGCGGTACGTCGAGTTGGAACAGTCACCAATGCCCTCCACGAACTTCCAGAGGGTGCAACAATTGGCGTGCGAGGCCCCTTCGGTAATTCTTGGCCAATGGATCACTTCAAGGGGAAGAATGTTCTAGTAATAGGTGGGGGTATCGGGTTTGCCCCTGTACGACCAGTTATCATCTCAGTATTAGAGAACCGCTCTGACTACGGAGATATGCTAATACTAAACGGCGCGCGGACTCCCGCAGATCTTGTATTCAAAGATGAATTCGATACATGGTCATCTTCCCCAGGTACAAGAGTAGAATTAACCGTCGACCGTGGTGATGACGCCTGGAAAGGTCGAGTAGCTCTATTGCCTGACGTACTGATGGAGCTCAGTCCTTCTTCAAAGAACACGATTACAGTTATATGTGGCCCTCCCATCATGATCAGGTTCACACTTGAGAAGCTGAAGATTCTAGGCTTTGGGGATGATCAAATATTCACAACCCTTGAGGGTAAAATGAAATGCGGTCTTGGTAAGTGCGCTCGATGTAATGTAGGGGAAAAGTATATCTGCCAGGATGGTCCTGTATTCACCTTTAAGGAAATATCCCAGTTTCTAGAGCAGTTCTAGTTCACAGAACTCAGTAAAGACCACTGCAGTCTTTATATTGGGCTAATACTCTATGCGGTTGAATATTCAACTGTGCCATTCAGTCGTCACCAAAAATACAATAGGACACCCCTCATACTCCTAGCATGTCCCAACCAATTCCGCTTTCCAATCCGCTACCTGATACAATGACACAACAACCTACGATGTACGCATATCTCGCTCGCTATAACATCTGCGTTGATGAGTAATCGGCATTATCTTTCACCAACACCACAGTAGTAGCCTAGCCAACGATCCATATACATGCACCCCTAGCTGAACAAGTTAATATAGGTTATATATCCAGATACACTCAGGCTATCTGCTTAAAGCTCAATCGCAATAGCATCCTGACACTCATCACACAATCCCTGCAACTGAAGTAAATGGTCCTCGATCTTGAATCCCGTGAGAAGGGAAAGCCTTTGTTTTAGGTCATCCAGGTCGCAGTCGCTGAAGTGAAACACCTTCCCACAGCCAGAACATATTAGACAATGGCACTGCTCTGGTGATTCTAGCAGCGTGTAGCTGGGGCTATTACCATTGGCATAGACTTCAGTGACAATACCCAGCTTGGAGAATATCTCGAGGGTACGATACACGGTGACCAGTCCGATTTCCGGATGATCATCACGCAACTCCTCGAAAACCTCGGCTGGCGTCAAATGGCATGGACTGTTAGAAAAGACATCAAGTATTGCCAACCGCTGCGGCGTAAGCTTATAGCCTTCTTGTTTCATCTTATCCGTTGGTGATATAGGCAGCTGTTCCATAGATGAAAACCAACCTTGATGAAAATTGGTATCGTTTAACCAATCAGATTTTTATCATTAATGTGAGGCATTGTCAATAGCCGTTAGCTTTTTTGGGTTTTGATGTATCTTATTAATATCATATAGATCAGAAATGCCCTCAATAGGATATGAAACATGGCTTAATACATCAAAAATACTTACCCAAACAACATTAAAAGATTACTGTCCATATGTTAAACTATTGCTCAATCTTAAAAGTAAACTCGCTATTGTCTACATTGGTAATCACTGTCACCCTCCATCAATCACCTTCTACCAGAACCAAACGATCAATCCAAATACATGTACGTCACCTACAAACATACGAGAGGATTTATGGCTCCACCATACTAAGATCCCTTATTCACACTCGCTCATTGCCCCCAAGAATTCACAATACTCATCATTTCAATAGAGCCTACTCCTAGCCGTGGATTAATCCCACCAAGCTATGGTATTATTTTATGGCACCCTGAACGTTTGCGAAAGAGTATTGTAGTTTCTATCGCAACATCATATCTCTGAATTGCAGGGAGTTGAATTCTAGTATAATAAGACATGATCATAACTCGCTATGCGTATTCTTAGGACCAACGAAGCATTATTCTATGAGTAGCGAGAAATATCATGATCTATACTACTAGAAGATAAGTTTGTTCATGTGGGGCAATATGATTTAGCGGAGGAGGATTAATATGGCCGATACCGAGAGAAAGAAGACGTGTGGATATTGTAAGAACTATGTACCTATGCAGTTCACCGATATGAGAGGGGTTTGTCGAGAAATCCCTGGAGAAAAACCTGGGCAATGGCGTGGGAAGAAAGTTACACACGATATGGATGCAAGTCAGTGTCCGAAGTTCGATGCGCTTGATGCTGTTGTTAAATTCGATATTAGCCAGGGTGCTGGTGGTACCTTCGATTATACCCAGCTGCGAGCCTCTGATGTATTTGAAGCTACCGAAGAGGTAAAGACAGATCGTTTAGTATGGGAAAAGCACTCTAGGGAAAAGCAATAGAGTCCTTTATTTGTTTTCTTTGTACGACTTTCACAACCAGCTTGGACAGAATAGGTACTTAAGTACCTATTTGCATATGGTCTTACGTGCCTATTACTTTCCAGGTTACTGTGTGTTTATAGCTAAGCGGAATTGAGTGCGCAATACAATTTATTGCTAACATGGTAGCGTCGCGTCAATTGACCAGCATTGTAGTATTTGGTCTTTAAGATGATTCCCTGAATGACATATTAGGCCGACACACTTCGCGCGTCGGCCTAATGCTCATGAGAAATGCTGTCTATATATCGAGATACT
>JAXHVC010000078.1:0-19466 GCA_034189315.1 Chloroflexota bacterium
GCTTATTGGACGCCATGGACATAAAACGCCCACTCAGGTTAGACAGGAACAGGCAAGCCTTGTCCCCGTTCCTGTGTAATTAGTGCTTATCAGGTGTTCAATATTTGTTGACCGATACAGTGGTTTCTTCTGAGCAGTATTCGTCAAAGGTGTAGAGTATGATAGTTATAATCTCTGTTTTCTATTCAAGTTGCCCATCTTATACTTGAGTTAACCACCGGTAAACTGGTAAGATCTATATTGTTTCGGAGAATAGTAACTTCTATCGATAGTTCTATCGTACAGAATTATCGATTGGATTCTCTAATATCGATTAGTGATATCCATTTGTCTTCGAAATAGTTGATGGTGTTTCCCAATTGACCGGATGGCTATTCTTAGGAGGACAATCCGGTTCAAAATCTGTATGAGTGATTATTTATAGAGGATATATAAATAGTCCAAGTAAGAATCACAATCCTCTTGTTGCTTGTATGGGGTGGAACCGCATTAGCATAAGGTAGTAATGATATGCATGACGTTTCAGTGAATAGGTCGCTGTTTGGAGGTGCGGTGGCCGATTTTCTTGAGCACTGGCGTCGGAGGGAGGAAAGGATATGGAACCCTGCCGTGCAGGTGTTGTGCTTCGAGAAATCAGGGAAGAGCAAAATATATCCGTTGAACAGGCAAGTGCCTTAACCGGTGTTAGTAGCTCGTTTATCCGAAAGCTGGAGAATGGACAGCGCAGGGACTTGATGATCAGTATCGCTATGAAGCTGGCTGTTGGTCTGGGAGTGAATCTAACTAGGTTTGTAGAAGAGGTGGATCAGGACGTTCTTACTATTGGAGGAGCCGTTCCCTCTGCAAGAGAATTGGGAGCTTTACTAGGTAGGGTACAGGGAGGGATCCTACAGTTAGAACGGCGGGCTGCAGGTTTCCAGATGATGGCGGATGCTGCATCTCAGCCAATGTTTCTACATGATGGCGATCATATACTATTTGTCAACAAGGCGGTTGGAGACCTGTTAGGTGAGGATGATCCTTGGACTATACTACGTAAGACTAATGATATAGGTGTACTAGCAGAGTATATTGTAGCAGAGGATGTTCCGTTTATATTCAATAGGCTACATGATCCTTGTGAAGATCCCTTTCAAGTTACTATTGTGAGAAGTGATGGTGTTCGCATACCCTTGATTGTAAAAGTGATAATTGAGAAGTATAGGGGTAAGGAGCTTCATCTCGTAGTGCTTACATCTATAAAAGACGAGAAATTACATCCGGAGGATCACATAGAGAAACCACGTGTTGTGAAACAGACACCAAGAAAGAAACGGACCTAGAGTTATACTCTAATCGTATGATAGAGAAGGGTATTCTTAGTTGTTACCCATAGGTTCTCTAATCTGGTGTGCATCAGTGAACAGCATTTGCGAATGCAGTGGTAATACATATATCTTTCATCTATCCCTCCAGGAGGGGTGCAGATTTTATTTGCCTTGGCGTAGGAGATGGGGTATGTTTGTCCCGAGTGTGACATAGCATGTGCTGACGTGCTAGCTTTGTATTCCGACAGCTTTGACAGATGAATGATGATAGATTGTGTTTTTTCTGACTTGATCTAGTGCTTCCCTGCATTCTTAGGTGTAGCTGGATCTTGTCGCATTGAAAGAGCAATACGTTTTCTTACAGTATCGGTTTGTAGTACGGTAACTGTCACTCTATCATTGACCTTTAGGACATCTGAGGGATATCTTACATATTCGTCTGAGATCTCGCTTATATGTATCAACCCGTCTTGGTGAACGCCTATATCTACAAAGGCTCCGAAATTAGTTACGTTTGTTACGATACCAGGTAGTCTCATTCCTGGCTCTAGGTCATTAAGCGTACTGACTTCTTTGGAGAAGCAAAACATATCGAATTGTTTCCGTGGATCTCGTCCTGGCTTAACCAGCTCTTCCAGTATATCGGTCAAGGTTGGTAATCCGACCTTTTTATCTACATATCGATCCAAGTCAATCTGTTGTCGTAGGTCTTCTCTATCTAATAGGTCCTGGATGGAGTAGCCAAGGTCTTGAGCCATCCGATTGACTATGTGATAGCTTTCAGGGTGTACAGCACTTGAATCTAGTGGATTAGCTGCGTCTGGGATGCGGAGAAAACCCGCAGATTGTTCTATTGCCTTTGGTCCCATACGAGCAACCTTCTTAAACTCTCCCCTACTGGAGAAGGCTCCGTTCTGATTGCGATATTCTACTATGTTCTTGGCTAGCGTAGGACCTAGTCCTGACACGTAGGTAAGAAGCTGTTTGCTAGCTGTATTGATGTCGACACCGACATTATTGACACAGCTAGTAACTACGTCATCGAGGCTATTCTTTAGTTTATTGTGATCCACATCGTGTTGGTATTGTCCAACGCCTATTGACTTGGGGTCGATTTTGACCAATTCAGCAAGGGGATCCATCAATCTTCGTCCTATGGAAATGGCACCGCGTATAGTGATGTCATAGTCAGGTAGTTCATCTCTGGCCACGTTAGATGCCGAGTATACTGAAGCTCCACTCTCATTCACTAGTATAATCGGGATAGATGGTGGCAGATTGAGGCTATGTAAGAGAGCCTCGGTCTCACGACTGGCGGTTCCATTGCCAATGGCAATAGCCTCGATTTCGAATTGGTTTACCAGGTTGCGAATGGTCTCTGCCGCCTCTTCTTGTTTTTGTTCGGATAGGGTAGGGTAGATAGTAGTGTTGTGCATAGGATTACCTTGGCGGTCAAGGCAAACAGTCTTGCACCCTGTACGATATCCAGGATCGATCGCAAGGACCCGCTTTTGTCCAAGAGGTGGTGCCATGAGTGTCTCTTTTAAGTTCTTAGCGAAAACGCGAATTGCTTCATTATCTGCATGTTCCTTTGCCTCGTGCCGTATATCCGTTTCGATTGATGGCCCTAGTAGACGTTTGTAGCTGTCTTCTAAGGCTATAGATACCTGCTCGGAGGAGGGGCCATCACCTTGTACAAAACCTCGATAGAGGAGTGCAAGGGCTGTTTCTTTGGGGGGGCGGATAGCAATCTTTAGGTAGCCTTCGTTTTCGCCCCTGAACATGGCCAATGTACGATGGCTGGGTGTTCTGACGACTGGACCTTCCCAGTCGAAATAGTCGCGATAGTTTGCCCCCTCTTCCTCTTTGCCACTAGTAACCTTGCACTGAAAAATGCCCTTGGTGGCAAAGAGTCTTCGCATACGCTGGCGAGTATCTGTATCTTCGTTCACTCTCTCAGCTATGATATCTCTTGCGCCACCTAGGGCGTCTTCAATTGTCTCGACGCCCTTCTCTGGATCTACATATGCCGATGCTTCCAAAGTGGGGATCGTATCATCGTCTTGCTCAAGTAGTTTGTTGGCCAGAGGTTCAAGGCCCCTTTCCTTGGCAATCATTGCTCGTGTGCGTCGTTTAGGTCGATACGGCAGATAGATGTCCTCTAGTTCAGCGAGTGCCTCAGCTTTGTCGATGGCCTGCTGGAGTTCATTAGTCAGCTTATCCTGCTCTTGGAGTGATCTGATAATGGAATCTCTCCGCTTGTCCAGTTCGTCGAGTTGCAGTAAGCGTGTACGGATGGTTGTAATGACTGTCTCATCGAGCGATCCTGTACGCTCTTTTCTATAGCGTGCTATGAAAGGTATGGTAGCCCCTTCTGTTAGTAATGTGCTAACAGCCTCGACTTGGCGTTTATTAATCTGTAGTTCGCTCGCTATACGTATACAGTGAGCCTCAGTCATGGTGCCTTCGCTTTCTATGTAGTTATAAGCGTGTCTTAGGACCGTGATTAATGTGCAAGATAACTAAATGTACTTAAACGATGAGAGACCAAGTATATTGATCATGGTTAAAAGGTTAGTCATTAGGTTTTCTCCATTTTACAACGATTGTCATATTCATATATAGATATGACTTGCAATAGAAGGCAAATTCGAATTATAGAACGTATCTGCATAAATGGTGATTATAGGAAGTAAAACAAACAAAGGTTAAGTCGGTTGTGTTCTTAATGGTGCTTCGTGGATTTAGTGAAAGGGTATATACTGAATTATCAATACACTGGCTATAATGACAAAGTGATTTAACAATCAATTTCCTTACTGGCATATTCGCACTCTTTGGTGAAAGCATGATGAGGTTTGGTGAGGGGGGCCATCTATTCATCTTCATTTTTTTGTGATAAATAGGCGAAGTCAACTTGTTTGCCGTTTGTCCCCAGCTTAAAATATCCTTGACGCACTCCTTCCTCCATCATTTGCTTGAACTGATTATAACCATATACAGATTCATCAAATCCTCCATATTTCTTTATGAGGGAATGCTTAACGTAGGAAAGTAGTGCCTTGGGGTGGTTTGATGATCGGATAATACCTTCAATCTCTCGGAATAGATCGGTTAGACCTTCTGGTAGTTCTACGTTGGCGTTTTGGCTGTCTTCTTGGGCCAGAGTGAGCCAATCACGTAGTCCTGCCGTATTGAGTGCAAAATAGCCCTTATCGGCGCCCACCATTATCATAGCTTTGAATTTCTCGAATCCGAAGTCCCTCTGGTCAAATCGGCCATAAGTTCTGATGAGTTTCTGTTTAACATTGGTGAGCAGGATGGGTGAGGCTTCTTCTTTTCTTATGATGTCTGCAATATCCTTAAACACTCCCTCCAGTTGGGTGGGGGCTTTTGACCTCTTCGCCTTGGCCATATCACTAGAATGACCATTTGTTACTGGGTTAACATCCTGCTCGTAGATCAACAGGGTATCTACTAGATCACCAAGGCGGCTGGATGCATTGTTAGATTGGGCAATGACAACCACTTTCTTGCCCAAGGGGCGTAGAGCAGTGGCTACATGAATAAAATCACCATCTCCAGTTACCAGAATAAATACTCGGATATTAGGATGTTTATAGGCAAAATCTATGCAGTCTGTGGCTAGCTTCACGTCAACATTATTCTTGAATCCTGCGGGTACATAAACTGGCTCAAATCCGATTTTGTATAAAACTAAGGAATCTTGTTGAAACCGTGTCTCTCTCCAGTCAGCATATGCCTTTGCTAGAACAAGTCTTCCATGTCCTTCTGCTACTTCTCTCAGTGCAGAGACATTTGCCTTTCCTCGGATGAAGCCGTGCATGTTTTCCCAGTCAATAAACATTGCTACATCGGATGGAATATTGTTTTGTTCTTCTGATTTGCCCATAGTCATCACCTCTGCCTGCTGCTCAAGTACGACTCCATATCTAGGCTAATCACCTTTAAAATCAATCTAAAAGGAGTGGTCATGGAATGGGACTGGTCCTCAATCATTATTAAGAATTGCGTGATCTGATAGGCCTTTCTACATTTATTGGTAATAAACCTTAGTTAAGAAGTCATCTTTCACATGCCTTGCACTAAGCTTGGACGAATGGAAAGAAGTAGCTTGTGGACATTGTCTCCGAAGGAATGTAACAACAAACCGCATGGCGGTGTTGGCTTTAGTGGTGGATTGTCCGATGTTTCTGCTGTGGATTGAATTATACATCATGCCTCGATAAGACAATGATATGAAGATTGGCGCAAAAGTCAAGGCCTAGTGTGATCCCAAACTCTGGGTGCCTGTATGGTTGAAATAGGATATGTCATGCTGGATTAAAACGAATGAATACGATGTCTCCGTCTTGGACTTCATAGTTCTTACCCTCGATCATTTGTTTGCCAGCTTTGGCTACTGCGGATTCGCTGCCGAATTCCATTAGGTCTTGGTGACGAATGACCTCCATTCGGATGAATCCCTTTTCCATATCAGTATGTATACGCCCCGCAGCTATTGGTGCTTTGTCACCCTTTCTGCATGTCCAAGCGTGAACCTCTTTATCTCCAGCTGTAAAGAAGGTCACAAGCCCCAATATCTTATATGCGGAATGAAGTAGACGTTCCATAGATGATTCTTCCAATCCCAATTCTTTGAGGAATTCTTGCCGATCGGCGGGGTCAAGCTGACTGATTTCGGCCTCGTCGCGTCCACAAACGATAATAGTCTTGGATCCTTCTCCACCTGCAATAGATTGGAGTGCTTGCACGTGACTACTACCTGCTTCATCGATAGATTTGATATTGGCAATATATAATTGTGGCTTGAGTGAAAGTAGGTTGCATTCTCGTATGCTAACTAGTTGTTGCTGGTCGAGATTCTGTTTTCGTGCCGGAACACCATCTTCTATCCTTGACTTCACGGCTTCACAGTCTGCCACTGCACGTGCAGCATCCTTATCTCCAGATTGCCCCTTTTTATAGAGGCGGTCAATCTTGTTTTGTAGTGTTTGACTATCGGCAACCATCATTTCTAGGTCGATAGTCTCTACGTCTCGTACAGGATCGATAGTATCGTACTCAAATGGCACCGTATCATCTTCAAAGCAGCGCACTACGTGAAGTAGGGCATCGACATCTTTAATGTGACTGAGTAGCTTTGTGGTGCGCCCTCCGCTCACTGTAGAACCAGCCTTAATGCCAGGTATGTCTACTATCTCGACTGTTGCAGGTACCACCTTGGGAGCTTTATACATATCCACCAGTGGTTGTATGCGCGCATCTGGTACATTAACAGATGCTTGATTCATCTCAGAGCCATCGTAGGACGCAACCCCTGCTGCAGTCATCGCATTGAAGATGGTTGTCTTTCCACAGCTGGGGAGACCTATCAATCCACAAATTAGTCCCATGTGGGAAGTCCTTTCAGATTTCTATCAAAGAGGTATGTGCATATCACTGGGTGACTATTGTAGATGATTGGTTGTTGTGGTTTCAATGAGTATCGAAAAGCCATAGAGAATCGTTGATATGGTGGGGCTAGCCTCCAGACCTCTTTGCTGGATACCCCTGTTTCTTTAGCTCGGCGATAAGGATATCGCAATGGTCACCTTGTATCATGATGATGTTATCTTTTACCGAGCCTCCCGTTCCACAACGTCGTTTCAGTAATGTTGCCAGGTCTCGTAATGCACTATCGTTTAGTGGAATTCCTGAGATGGTGGTCACGGTTTTACCTCTGTGCCCCTTGGTTTCTCTTTGCACACGTGCAATGCCGTCGCTCGGATGGGGTGTCGATTTCTTGGGCTGGGAGTGTTTATCACCAGCGTTATTGGTCGAACGTCGGATACGCCCACCATCAGTAGAGTAGACTATATGGCTGTTCTCTGAGTGAGGTGGCATTCCTACGCCTTTCCTAAGAATGTTCGTGAGGACATCCTCATTAGCTTTCAACTGGTATCCCACAACCTGTATAGATCGTCACGCCTATCGTTGAGTGTGGGATGGGATTGTCTGGTGAGGTATACTTGTTCTTGGTCTATATCGGTAATTAGTAGTTCGCTAGAATTCTCCGTTCCTAGTGTTAGTATGTCTCCCTTGGGATCGATCACGCAACTTGATCCGCAAAACGTAGTGGATCCGTCTGTTCCAACTCTATTAGTTGCGACCACGTAGCATTGGTTTTCTATTGCTCGTGCCAGTGTTAGAATCCTCCAATGGTGCTGTCTGGGGAAGGGCCATGCCGAGCATACGACTAATACAGTTGATCCCTTTCTGACTAAATGTCGACTCATCTCTGGAAACCTGATGTCATAGCAGATCATGAGTCCCAGCTTCATAGAGGCAATATCGATGATCTCATAGGAGTTCCCAGCCCTCAGGTGTTGGTCTTCATTGATGGGATCGGCAGTAAAGAGATGTGTCTTGCGGTATTTGCCTGCTAGCTTGCCTGTGTTATCGAATACTGCCAATGAGTTATAGATGATATCTCCTTCGCGTTCGGAGATGCCGCATATCAACCACATCTTGGATTCCATCGCCGCATTTTGTGCTGTTAGGAAGGGTGTGCCTGTCCATGATGATGCGGTTTGGCGTATTGTGGGCATATCATAGCCAGTGTCAATCATCTCGGGGAATATGATTAGTTCACAATCGTGTTGCTTGGCCTGTTTGTTGAAGGACGTGAGCTGAGCACAGTTGTAATCGACATCCCCTATCATACAATCTATCTGAGCTAATACGATTTTCATTGTGGAATACCTTTGATCAATTCTAACTGTCGCTGTTAACTTGACGTATAGAGTGCGAGTCCGATCATCGAGATCAGATTGTTGATAATGTGCATTGTAGTGGGTACAACAATAGACTTGGTTCTCAGTCGAGCGAACCCAAATGCCAATCCCAAAACGAATATGGTGGTGATTCCATAGATATTGTATTGGAAATGCAGAATAGCCCATCCAAATGATGTGATTAGTATAGCTCCTAAGGGGCCTAGCTTTGATTCCTGGATTCCAGTGAATAGGAAACCTCGGAAAACCACTTCTTCATAGATAGGTGCAACAAGAACGATAGCTATCCATAATAGAGGTAGATAAGGGGCATTCTCGTAAATATTGGTCTGCCAGTCGGAGTCGGATGTATCCATCAAGGTCCCGATTATTGCTAGTACGAAGACTAGTAAAAGGGTGAGATATATGGCTCTAATGAGTGGACGGGTACGGACTTTAGAGATAGATAGGTATTGCCTTATGGAATAGCCTTTGCGCAGCCTAATGAAGAAAGCCACTAATCCAATAACTATAGGGGCAATTATAAAGGTTGTGATAGCCACAAAGAGCCCGTTCGTAGCTAATTCTTCGGTTAGGCCGGATCGGTCTGCCTGCGGATCTCGAATGAGCTCTACTAATACGTATGTGCCTAAAACTAGAAATTCGATGATGACCAATGCAGTGACAATCAGAATGCCGAATCCGATGGTCGGCCAGAATCCCCATGCACGCTGTTGGGTATAGGGTGTGTGTTGGGTTTGCATATTTAGATGGTATGTCTCCCTTGAGGGTATCCCTTAGTCAAGCCACACAATTGTATGTGGCTTGGCCATTTCATTTGGTGTACAGCAATATCGCAGAGCATGGCCAATTGGTCAGAAAAAGGCGGTTAAGCTCCATTCAGTCCCTGTATTACCGGAAGGATGATCTGATTTGTCTTGGCTTTGAATGTATAACAACCTGGATATTATTAAGTCGTTACAGGGACAGTTTTCAAATTCCAAATAATACTATAGCCAATACGCTTATGATGTATCCCGCAACAAGGAGGGCTCGCTGTTTAGGGGCATAGTAACCCGGACGAAGTGAGGCGATGGCTTCGAAGGTAATCACTGCTGCTAGCATAAGAGCCGGGATAATACTTAATACATCGAACCAGGCAGCAGCTAAGATTATTATGATTGAAAGTGAGAGTAGGCTGAGTCGTAGTCTAAGCATGGTTGGAATACCCAATCGAACCGCAGTTGTGCTTATGCCATGGCTCAGATCAGACTCGTGATCCCGTATAAGATTGGTGGTCTCACTCTTGGCAGATAGCAAGATAAGGAGCATACTTCCTGCCACTGCTGTCAGGGGGTAGTTTGCCTGAGCAGCCGACATCCCAACAATTACGATAAGCAATGGCATTATGATGTGGGCTAGGATGTCCAAACCTGGCCGTTCCTTCAATCTCACTGGGGGTACTGAATATAGGGCTCCAACGAATAGCGCTGCCAAAGTTGGAAGAAGCACCGATAACTCTGATGCTATCCATATTGCTAGTATTGAGAGTCCCAATAGCGGTACTAGTGCCTCAATGCGTGAAAGTTGCCCTGAAGAAATAGGATTAATTCGATTCTTTTGTTTAAAGGGATCACGTCGGTCTATCTTCGCATCCGCGATATTATTCAGACCGAATGTGGTAGCTGTAATGAGAAGACCAATCAGAAATAAACCTACCAAGGTGAATCCGGGTAAGTGGTGAGTGCCATTGAGAAGTACAAATCCAAAGATCGGTAACAGGGCAATACAGATTACAGAATCCACCCCTGTCAAACGCATGTTGCGTAGCTGGAGGAGTAACTTATTTAGCCCCCATCTAACTCGCGATAAATGTTCTTCCAGTAGTTCGTCATCAGACGTAGCCTTTCTCTGTCCATAAGTCGCCATATGTAGTAACTCCTATAGTGGAGCGGAGTTTTTGTCTTCCAAAGTTTGCATGTGTCTCAATCGTATCGGGCGTTTTCCTGGCAAAAGTATTACCAAGTAAAGTTTTGCAGAACGCTAGTTCCTCTAAATCCCTCTTCCCTGAAGGGTGATCGATATGAGTGTGATCGTCTCCCATATATCATTGTTCGCGTAGTCTCTCGACCTGAAAGAGACTCCCTCACTCAAACTCTCTATCACGAGGGGAGAGAGTACTCCGAACTTCCTCTCCCTTGAAGGGAGAGGACTAAGGTGAGGGTGATCACCCTTGCCTGGTATAACTCACCCAAGTTCAAGATTGTATGTTCCAGAATAAACTCTGCAGCCGTCAACAAGGATATAGTTTGTGTAAGGATACAAGATTAAGTAACCGAAAGGCAAGGATTTGTACTTGTTCAGGTAGTTATTACCATGGGGTGCAAATGAAACACTGTGGTATCTGTCTAACTATCGCTGTAATGATGTGTGGAGTGTGTGATGATAGTGGCTTAACTCATTGACTCTGATGACTGAGGTTGCCGGTGAGAAATGAACTGGTCAATAGTGGCATGGAGTCAGGAACGAGGAAATCGTATTATTGTAGCTATCTTTCAGAACGATTCGATGTGTGCTTGTTCGGAATATGAAGCCTGGTTCATGGTTGCCTAGTCGCGCAATTAGTTTACTAGTGCTGATTAATCCAATAGACAAGTATCTAAACTGTGCCGAGGTAGAATGTCTTTAGGTTAGCACATCTTCTATGGGTGTATAGGGGAGGTCAAAGGCATCTGCAACATTAGCATAGGTGACCTTGCCCAGCACTATGTTGGCTCCTTTTCTGATAGCGGGATTTTCCAGGATGGCTCTTTCATAACCCTTATCTGCAATCTCTATAGCATAAGGCAGCGTGGCGTTGGTCAATGCAATCGTGGATGTGACGGGCATAGCTCCTGGCATATTGCCCACGCAATAGTGAATAATCCCGTCCACTTCGTAAATCGGATCCTCGTGCGTAGTTGCATAGGATGTCTCGAATGATCCCCCTTGGTCTATAGCCACATCTACAACCACTGCCCCCTTTTTCATGGATGACAGCATGCTGCGCGTGACTAGTTTTGGTGACATTGCTCCGTGTATCAGTACGGCACCAATGACGACATCGGCCACCTTTACCAACTCTCTGATGTTGTAAGTGTTGGACATCATGGTTATCACGTTGGGAGGCATGACATCGCTAAGGTAGCGCAGTCGTTCCAGATTAGTATCTAGAATATACACACGAGCTCCCAATCCAGCTGCCATTTGTGCTGCATTGGCCCCTACGACTCCACCGCCCAGTATTACCACAGTAGCTGGTTCCACTCCAGGCACCCCTCCTAGTAGCACCCCTCGTCCCCCATGTTCTCGCTCTAGATACTTGGCTCCTTGTTGCACAGCCATACGTCCTGCGACTTCGCTCATTGGGGTTAATAGTGGGAGGTGTCCATCTTCGGTTTCTATGGTTTCATAGGCTATAGCCACACATTCAGAAGTGACAAAGGCTCGTGTCAGTTCTTCGGATGCAGCGAAGTGAAAGTATGCAAAAGCGATTTGCCCCTTACTGAGGAGGGGATACTCACTTGGCAATGCCTCCTTGACCTTCATGATCATGTCTGCTCTGCGGTACACCTCTTTAGCATTGGAGACTATCTTTACCCCAGCTGCTACGTATTCATTATCGGGAAATCCGCTGGCTATGCCCGCTTTGGCCTCTACCAATACCTGATGACCGTGTCCTATTAATGCCTCTGCACCTACCGGAAGCAATGATACCCGATTCTCATCCTGTTTGATTTCCTTTAATACGCCAACAATCATTCTGCCATCTCCAGTAAGAGACTGTGTCCATAATTATAAGAGCCGATTATACTCTTAGCTCCATCCTCATGATGCTGTGCAAAAACAAACCCGCTATTTAATTGCGAGGACCGCTAGCAACGAAGCAATCTCAGAAAGACGATATGCCGAAACACGCGAGATTGCTCCGCTCCTAAGAAACGGATTGTTTCTTTCACTAATAATCCGTATCCCTCACGGGGCCCGTGCTCGCGATGATATTGTGACACAGTCTGTAAGATATACTTGTCCACTATACACTGATCTGTATTATGATACAGTTATTGATGGATTGCATCTCTACCGATTACATATATCGTAACGTTTGTTCTGCTAGCGCCAGGGCGCCAAAAGCCCCTGCTCTATCACCTAGTGCAGGGGTGACAATGTACTCATCTACGTTATCAATGACTTCAGGTATATTCGGGTAATCGCCGAGTAATTGCCTGAATCGCCTCCTCACCAGGTGAAGAAGCTGCCGCTGATGCATTACTCCACCGCCGATAATTATTCGCTGTGGAGATAACGTGTAGAAGAAATTGACCAGTGCAAGTGCAAGATAGTCGGCCTCCAAAACCCATGCAGGATGTTCCGGATTCAGGAGTTCTGCCTTCGTATTCCAGCGTGACTCTATGGCAAGCCCACAGGCTAGTCCTTCCAAACAGTCCCCATGGAAAGGACAACATCCTGGAAAAGGATCTCTAGTTTTATCGTGAGGCAAGATGAGGTGTCCCATCTCGGGATGCCGCAATCCATGCATGAGCTGTCCACCCATCATTCCTCCGCCACCTATACCTGTGCCAATTGTTAGATATACGAAAGTATCCAAACCATGGGCTGATCCCCAACGATGCTCACCGAGTGCCGCTGCGTTCACATCTGTATCGAAACCGATAGGTATACCCAATGCCTGTGACATCGTACCTACGAAATCGATATTGGACCATCCAGGCTTTGGGGTCTTAGTTATGTATCCGTAGGTGGGAGCTTCCTTCCTAATATCTATTGGCCCAAAGGATGCAATACCCAATGCTGACAGTTGATGATTGGCCATGTGCCCTTGAAAGAATTCTATGACGTGGCTGAATGTTTGGGTGGGGCTTGTGGTCGCAAAATGGGCTTGATGTCTTATATCATCTGGACCTGAGCCCACAGTACAAAGGAATTTAGTGCCACCAGCTTCAATACTTCCGTATAATTGTGCGGTCATGAAGCTGTCTCCTTTTACAAGTTCTCATTTTGGGGAAAGATATCGAGATGAACAGACATACTCAACTTAAAGTATGTACTTTGCCTAGATGGGTGAATAGCAGTTGTAGAGTGATTTGTGAAGAATCGATCTTCAGCATTTGGGAAAGGGCTTTCCTATAGAGCTCAAGCTGAGGGTAATATCCCTCGGCTGATTTTAACATCTCCGTATCCGATGTGATAGCATCGCTCTTGAGATCCATAATGACGGCCTTGGCGACGTTCCCTTTTGAGTCACATATGATGGTGACACGATCGAAAGCCCCAGATATCCACTGGTTGTCTATGATGACATCAAATCTTTTCTCTCTCCACAGCCTTGTTTTTCCTTTGGGTCGAGATAAGGCTTGCTGTACTGCCGGAGAGGATATAGCGCTGCGAAACTCCTCTATTACGTTGTCTTTAAATGTACCATCTGTGGATGATCGGTTACTCCAATCTTGAACGATTTGCTGGATATCCGTTTGGTCTATCCAGTATACCTTCTCGAATAACTCATGTATGGCAGTTCCGAAGTCCAAAGTAGTGTGCCTATTGCAGGAGAACAATTCTCCGGCATCTTGATCACCTATGACCTGGTCGGAAGGTAATATCTGGATGAGTTTATTGCGGAGATAAGGTGGTGATTCGATGGTGGTAATTGGGGGAGGGGAGGGTAGAGCATATGAACGCGGTTTGTGTTTTTCTGCCTTCTCATGCCAACATCGATCACCGGTTTCATATAGACAATCGAATTCCTCTCCATTAATGGAAACAGACGGAGCCTCATCTTTTTGTGATGCTGTGCTGAGTTGGGTTTTTAAGAAAGTGGCCGATGTAATTGTCTTAGCGGTGTTACCCGGAAAGCTGGTGATCATATAGAGCCCTTGCTTGGCTCGGGTCAAAGCGACATAAAGGACACATAGTGAATCGAAGCAAGCACTATCATTGCTCACTTGAATCTGGTATGCCAGGCAAGGATCGCTCATAGCGATCATTTTGCGAGGCATTCGTAATGCCCATGTTGGTTGGTTTGTCTCGGGCGCTCTCGCCATTACAAAATCAATGTCACCTGCTTCCGTGATGCTTCTGCCCTGAAGGTCCGGTAGTATCACCATGTCGAATCCTAATCCCTTAGACTGGTGTACTGTCATCACTCTAACAGCTTCATCGGAAGCGATCTCATGTACATCGTAATTGTCTATGAAATGTAAAAATGTGTTGCAGTCACGGTTCCCATCTGAGTCGAACTGGGCTGCCGCATCACTTAGGTCTTTCAGTCTCTTTCGCCCAAAGGCGTCTAGGGGATGGGATTCCTGTAACCTGTTTCCCCAACTTATAATGGCATGCTGGAAACCGAACATCTGTATTTCTTTTAACAACATAAGAGGGAGAGTTTCCGTATCCATTGCATTGCCTATGAGATAGGTTCCCAATGGGCTCATTTGAAGATGTCTCCATGCAAACGTATCTCCGGGATGTGCTGCAAACTTGATTAGTGATAACAGGACAGAGACGACGGGGTTATCTTCGATGGCACCCGTGCCTTCGTGAACTATGGGCATATCAGGACATTCCTGGCGGAGGAAATTAGCTAGTTCTTTTCCGTGCTCATTGCTGCGTACAAGTAGGGCTGTCGATAGGCCCCGCTCTAGAGGTTTGATTTTGTTCAGCAAACAAGCAGTCGCGTGGTAGCGGTCCTCATCAGTGGGTTTTGCATCCTCTTTACTGTATTTGGGTTCTATCAGTGCGGCATAACCATGTTTGGGTACTACCCCATGTTGGCATCGATGGTCTTGCCACAATTGTCTCCACTGAGTGATTGCACCAGATGGAAGTTGGTGTTCTGGTAGACGATGAAATACGCGATTAACCGTATCGATAATTGGTTGAGCGGATCGGAATGAGGTATTCATAGGGAGTTGTTGGATTTTGTCCTCATAATGCTCGAGTATTTTGCCAAATAGACCTGCATTACCACCACGCCATCCATAGATAGCTTGCTTTACATCGCCAACATAGAAGTAACTGCGTCTGCCAGAATCATCCGTTAGGATCTCATTGGCGAGATTACGTAGTACTTCCCATTGTAGGTCGCTAGTATCCTGGAACTCATCCAGTAACCAATGGTCCAAAATGCAGTCGAGACGATAACTAATGTATAGATGGCTGTGTCTTCCCTTGTCCTGGCTCAACAGTGCTCCACAACTGTAGCGGTTGGCTGGTGTTAAGAGATATTGAGCATCTGAAAAGGTGAGCTTTCCCTGGCTACGCATCATTTCGTTGTAAAATTGATCGTAGCTTTCCAGGACCCTATAAATACCCCTAGTCCTCTCGAGTGCCGAGTTTATCTCTGTTTGCATGATATGAGCGATGATGGCTAGCACCAGCTTGCACTCTTCCGGGGAAAGATCAGTCTTTGTCCTCTCGATCTTTATATGTGCATGTCCTTGTGTTAGGCCCTCCATATCGTCAACGAGCTTCCCGAACATGTATTCCAGTTCTCTTGTCCAAGGTGAATTAGGATCGAACCTTCGAGCAGCCTCTAGGAAGGTATTCCAGCGTTCTATAATGGTTGGTGGTAATTCATCATTAGCAACAAGTACTTCTAGTTGGCTGATGATTTCGTCTATGTTGTTTGAATGAGTCAACCAGGGTGTATCCTCGGTCCAGATTACATCGGGATTACCCCAAGCCTTTGGGGAGGGGATGGTGTGATAATACGTACGGTATTGGCTGATGAAGGTGTTAAGGCTTCGTTCGAGCCCCTTTTCTTCTCGGCCAAAGGTCGCTTGCCGGAAAGCTTCGAGAAACTCACTTTGTGACTGGCGATTGACCTCTTGTCCGTGAAGGAGCCTATCCAGCACCTCCTGACGGGCAGTCTTTGCTGTGGCCCCCTCGTTATCCATTACCTGTATTTGCATAGGTGTGCCCAATTCCATCGGGAATACTCTAAGGAGATTGACTGTAAAGCTATCGAGGGTGCTGATATGGAGTCGGTTTATTCTGAGCAGGAGTCCTCGAAGGAGTTGCAGGAAATCCGCCTGGGAGAGATGTGGTGCATTGATAAGCTGGGATGTCTTGCTTGCCTGTTGGGGTGAGGCAGCAGCATTACTGAGATACTTGACTATCGAATCGAAGATCTCGCCAGAAGCTTTCCTTGAAAAGGTAAGAGCAATTATCCGATCCACGCTTACCCCGTTTGCCATAAGTTGGATGTAGCGATGTGCTAGCTGAAAGGTCTTGCCTGAACCTGCGGATGCCGATATTGCTTGGTGTGGAATAGTGATGTTTTTCACTTCGATTTGCCCAGGTTCATGGTAGTGCTTTCTGTGCCATCATGCCCTCTGGTAAATGATTCCACGTTTATGCACTCAGAGATGCCTGTATGGAATAACCTGGTGAAATTGTCATAGGGTACTTTTTCGGCTGGCGGCCAGAACCTATGATTACTAATTTCATCGATAATGCTAATAGCGCATGATCTGGCTGATTGCATAAGGTCATTCGAAAAACCGGACCAGATCTCTATCCCTGTATCTCCTAGTGCCTTTGGGAGATTGAAGTAGCCTAATTCAATTGGTCCCTGATATATCGCAGAATTGGGCAGCATGATTCTATATAGTGGTAGTTGTAAGTTTATCCATCTTCGCTCTTTGCCATCAATGACTACCTTGGCATAAGCGGGTATCTCGTTGGATATACCATGGATATGTGTGTCCAATGGCTTGGATGCCTTATCTGACGTCTTATAGTCAAGCAGGCGTATCCGGCCAGTTTTTTGATGTTGGTCGATACGATCAATTCGTCCACTGACAGTCACTCCATTCAATTCAGTCTCGATCATCACCTCGGACTGGAGTACCTCCCATCCTTCGCGTAAAAGATCGATGTGTATTCTAGAGGCTGCATCAAGCCGTTGTCTCGCCGCGTGGAGCTGGATCTCTATCTGTAATGGTGGCGATTCGCCAAAACGTTGTTTTATCCAGTCACCAGCTTGAGTGCCTAAGAATTGGCTCAGCTCCTGCTGATCATCACATAGATGCATACGCTGTGCCATTCTTTGGAGTGCGTAATGAAGTAATCCCCCGAAATCAAGGGCATCCATTTCGCGTTTCTCGTCCCCCATCTCCTCCATACCCAGGATGTGTTTTAAATAGAAACGGAATGGACATGTTAGAAAGTCGTTAAACTTGGTAACCGACATTCTTGAAGGACTCAAGCTATCTATACCGACGTCTGGTAGATACGTGGCTTCTAATTGGAAGCTCGTTGTGGCAGGATGGCTTTCCTTCATTTCATCAGGTTCACCAAAGAGATTCTCACAGCGGCGTAGTAGTTCTGCATCACTACATTGGAAAAGGAGTCTTGATGGTTTGAGCGGATCACCTGTAGTGCTTGTCTTACCAACTATAAAACACGTACGTCCTTTGTTCCTATGGGATTCAATTATGCTTTGTAAAAGATAGATGTTGAGGCATAGCTGCTGTGCATCGTTTCTAAGGTTCAAATAGGTGCGGAGTGAATCTGGTAGGAATACATCACTCAATATGCTTCCAGGGACCACCTCGTCGTTCATGCCGGAGATGATTGTTAGGGGGGCATTGCTCCATGCGATATCTTCCCAATCATAGAGTTCGATATTCGTATCTGTGCATCCTATTGTATATTGCTCATGCTGTAGCCTGTTTAATAGGAGCTGAATAGCGCGATCCTTTGATGCGCTATTTTTATTAATATACGCGCTGGCGAGTTCCTGCAATGCCGTGTTAATTTGGTTGGCTACACAGATAAATGCTTGATCGAGAGGATCACATTGTTGGAGAATACGCCCTTGATAAATAGTATGTAATAGGGTTCGAATTGCACTATCTGTGTCATTCTCATCCAAGAAGTCTATTTGCTGCTGGATGAAAGTGAACGCAATTGGGAGCACCTCATATCTTTTACGTGTGCGCTCATAGAATGTCCAATGCCTAATGTCCTGCCATCCTCCGGGGAGATGATAGTTCTGAAGAGTATCGAATTCTTCCAGCAGTTGTCGTGGTGATATGTGATATTGTTTGCCAAGATATTCAAGGACATCTGCATGTCGCATGAACGTACTTACGTCTGAGTAGCTACCTCTGGTTACTAGAGAATGGAAAGATTCTAATAAACGGAAAAGGGGATGTGTCTTGGTAGATTCTGCTTGAGGACTGGATGACCTCAGGCCATTGGCAGCGAGTGCCGCGATCATAAAAGGAGCGATCCTTCTATCTGGTACGGCGATAGCTATATCATGAGGAGTGAAACGACCAGATTCACTATCTATTATTTCCATTGCGATGCTTGCTTGAGAAGCAGGTGAACCGGATAGAAAGATGTTTTCGTTTGCATTGGGTATATCAATATAATGCCTAGACCATTTATCAAGAGAGGGCACTCCCCATTCATCGAAGTGATCAGCTAGACTGCTGGGACTGTGGATAAGAACAGATATTCTGATTTTGCCAGCCATATTCTCCAGCGCTCGAATGGCAATCGGCGTTAAGTTAGGTGTTCCGGCAATGATGATATGCTTAATGCCAGAGGGGATCTCTGGATCAATAGATTTGTGGATAGACAACTGGCAGGGATCTTGAATACCGTGATCTTCGAGCTGTTTTATATAGAGGGCTTCTAATAGGCTTAGGTCTCTCCATCTCTCGTTTTCCTGGAAATCATCAGCTATGTCTGAGTATACATCCGAAATCTGTCGAACTGCGTCGACCAGTGTCTCTCGAAGTTGTTGGATTTTTGTACCCATCTGTATTGTCCAAGAGTAGTCTTGGGCAGGTTTTTGTTTTGGAAATAGTCCATTGTATTGGGTGAGATCTACTGTGGTAAGTACCTCTGCCCAAGCAGCTGCGATTTCTGTTCGACTGGCCACATTAGATTCATTAGATATTGGGCGAACCAGAAATGTGGGAGTGGTTATAAGGGGAGGTAGTAATGTCCTATTGCTCTCAGCGCATTTTTGCACAAGTGATTCTTTCAACCGATGGATTGCCCTATTGGTAGGTACTATGATAAGCAGTTGTTCAAGGTCGATTAGCTCTTTATTGTGATTGTGTGGCTGCAGGATGAACTCACACAACTTCTGGTGAATTGGTGACTCCCATCCAAGGAAGTAACGTTGTATGTGCATGAATACAATCCTGATGTGGAGGATTAATTAGGCTTGAGTAAACAACAACAAAGAACCGATAATATGGACGAGTTTGATTTTGATCAACACAAACGTATTATCTGTGAGCCAATCCGCAAAGCTGTCCCTTGTGTTGACACTAGTCTTTGTTACATCACCGTAGGAATC
>JAXHVC010000079.1:0-6168 GCA_034189315.1 Chloroflexota bacterium
CGAATAAGAATTATTCCATAAATCGATAAATAATAACAATTAATGAGATCGTTTCACTATACTGGAAATGATGCTTTACTGTTGAAAGCAAATATAAGTTATAAACATATATGAAAAGGGTGAGCGGAGGGATTCGAACCCTCGATCTCCAGGGCCACAACCTGGCGCCTTAACCGCTAGGCGACGCCCACCACAATTGATCAAACCTTGATGCCATATCATTTTGCTATGGATTAAGACAGATGTCAAAGGCTTGGCCTTATGATCTGTAAAAAGCCGATTTTGTGGAATAGAATAGGAGAATAGATAATAGTATTATCCAATTGAGATGGATTATAGCATAGAGTGGACTTGTCTTGGAAACTAAAGTTGGATACTGAATCCGATACTAGAAATGTACTGAAGACCAAGCCTTTGGTATAATGGCGAGTTGACCAAGTACTCTCGTACGTATAGAGGGGGAGCGGTATGACTATATGTTTAATGTCTTGGGAGGAAAGAGCGGGGAAGAGCGTTCTCAGTGTGGGGCTTGCTAGATGGATGCAGGACAAAGGTAAGAAGGTTGGTTATCTGAAACCTGTGGCAGTTACAGCGAATGGGACTTCCGCGGTGACTGGTGACGTTGAGTTTGTAAAGCAAGCCCTATTGCTAGATGAACCAATAGAATCACTGGTATTGTCTGTAATGGACCTTCAATCACTATCTGGTGAGATCGATGGTGATGATTTTTCTAAGAAGTTGAAAAATGCGCTGAAGGCAATATCCAAAGGGAAGGATATTATTTTGGTAGAGGGATGTGGTGGTTTGCAGCAAGGTGGGCTTATCGAACAGACCAATCGTCATATAGCTGAGATCCTTGATGCTAAAGTGATAGTTGTGATGCAGTATGGTAACAACTCACTGGGTATGGCAACTGCTGCTATAAAGAAGTGCTTTAAAGAGCGTTTACAAGGTGTTGTGGTAAACCAAGTTCCGGCTACTAAAGCTAGTATCGTTAAAAAGGAGCTTTCTGCTTTCTTTGGTCAGGAAGGTATGGATTTCCTTGGTACATTAAACGAAGAACGAAAACTTCAAGGGATAAGTGTTGGGGATGTGGTTACTGGATTAGAAGCTGAAGTACTATGTTGTCCAGAATACCTCGATAAGGTGATCGAGAATATAATGGTGGGAGCTATGTGTGTTGATTCTGGGCAGGAATACTTCAATCGAAAGTCGGAGAAACTGGTAGTAGCACGGAGTGAACGTACCGATATGCATATGGCTGCATTAGCAACTCATACGCGGGGATTGCTGCTTACGGGTGAAGATAAACCCAAGACACAGGTGTTGATATGGGCTGAAGAGAAGAAGGTGCCTGTTCTTTTTACGGGGCAGGATACTCTGACTGTTTTGGAGAAGCTGGAAGAGCTGTTTATACAGACTCGATTAAGACACGAGGGACAAATCGCCTCGTTAGTATCGGATCTTTCGGAGTCTCTAGATTTGGCTCGTATACAAGAACTGGGATAGTATTGGTTTGAGGTTTATCTTGCCGGGCTGCCCAGTGTGTGGTATCCTTTGCGAGTTTATTTTTTTGGTTATGGTGGTGTAGATGCCATTTCCCACGTGATTTAAAAGATATTACCTAGTTCTTCCTCATCGTTGGGGCGGTTGAAGGGCTTGATGAAAAACGGTGACATTGTATACAATCTACTGGTTTCTCCCCACGAGGAGAAGAAACTACTAAAAGGGGGGAAGGTGGTTTGAATGCGCTAGGTAGACATTTGTTGCTGGAATTGAACGATTGCAATAAGGAGGCATTAGATGATCTGAGTTATCTTCGTAGTATTCTAGTCTCTGCTGCTGAGGGTGCGGGTGCTACAGTGTTGGGTGAATCCTTCCACCGTTTTGCTCCTCAGGGTGTGAGTGGGGTGGTTATCATCGCAGAGTCTCATGTTTCTATCCACAGTTGGCCCGAATATGGTTATGCTGCTGTGGATATTTTTACGTGTGGAGATACAGTCCAACCCGAAATGGCAGCCGAATATCTGGTAAAGCATCTGAAGAGTAGGTGTCCTAGCCTAATGGAAGTGAAAAGGGGATTATCATCCCCACCGGTAGATTTGGAGGAGTATGGAAGAAGACCCACCCAGATGGTTGTATGACCCACTGAATGCCGACTTCGTTCAGCTGCATTCTATAGGTGAGACTATTTATTCAGTTGAGACGAGTTTTCAGTCGGTACAAATAATCAATACCCCTGGTTGGGGCACATGTTTGGTCTTGGATGGCAAGATCCAGTCTAGTGAACATGACGAGTTTATTTATCATGAGACTTTGGTTTATCCTGCCCTGATTCTACATGAATGCCCTGAAAAGGTTCTGATTGCCGGTGGAGGAGAGGGTGCCACTTTAAGAGAGGTTCTTGCGCTTCGATCCATAAAGCGGGCTGTAATGGTTGATTTGGATAAGGAGGCAGTTGATGTATGTCGCCAATACCTGGGCTCATGGCATTGTGGGGCATTCGAAGATCCTAGAACCGAACTTCTACATCTTGATGCACGCAAGTACTTGGCAGAAACCGAAGAACATTTCGATATTATAATCATGGATGTTACGGATCCAATGGTTGAGGGACCTTCTTCTCTTCTATTCACGCAGGAATTTTACGCATTAGCTAAGGGGAGATTGAATCCTGGTGGTATTCTAGCGGTGCAATCGGAGCTTTGTGGTTGGGGGGATGAATCTCTATTTACCGCCATTGCGAATACTATAGGTACTGTTTTTCCCTCGGTGTTTCCCTATCAAACGCATGTGCCTTGTTTTGGTACTATGTGGGGATTTGTCCTAGCTGGGGATATACTGGATCCTCTAGCGGTTTCTGTTGAAAAGATTGACCAAATGATAGAAAAAAGAGTCTCCAAACAACTAAGGTTCTATGATGGGATGTGTCATTTTGGACTCTTTTCTCTGCCTAAAAACCTACGTGAGAAACTGAAGAGTAACCGTATTGTAATTACGGATGAACGTCCATTGTACGTTTATCAGTAGACCTCAATTGCTTTCATTTTCCACAAAGTTCTTTTCATCCATGCGTTAAATACTGCTTAGCTATCATGGCCCGGTGTGTGATCCAGAGTATCTTACCTTGGGGCAGAAAGTAATCTTGTCTAAGATCACACTGACCGGACCCACATCAATAAATGTAATCTACTTGAGTTTTCGATGGCCCCACTATGTCACTCTGAGATCGACATACGCTGGAATAGAGTTAATCTCTGCACCTCTAGTTGTGTCGATACCCACAGCCATGAACATTAACGTTGCATCACCTGTGTAATCCCCTTCATACTTGATATCTATTGGTATATTATCTTCACCTTCGACTATTCTTGGTGGCAGAAAACGTTCTGAGACTTGTTGTGTATCTGTGAGAAGGGAGCTCCCAAGAAGGGATTCCCCATCTGCATCATACAGTGACCATCTGATCTCGCTAATATGCACTTTCTTACCTGTGGTTTCTATGATAGTCAGGTCGAATTGCCTGGTCACATCTTGATTGAGTGTTACTTCAGACGCGGAATACTCAATCTCAACGACGGCATTATCGTTGTACATGCCTGCTTCATCAATAGTAATACCATCAAGTAGGATTAGTATGACACAGACAGCAATAGCAATGATTGCCAGAGTTCGCAACCACTCTCGCATATGTTCTCTCCTTTCTGCCGAACTTCTTTAACTACCCTTGCTTAGAGAGATACTAGCAACTGGATCTGCCCCCTCCAGTGCGGTAAGTGCCTATATTCTACAGTTCCATGACGTTTTTTCAAGTATCATATAAAAAAATAGCGATATAGTTGGAAAAAAGTAGAAAAGATTAATAAATAGTTGCTGAAAAGCCATATATCTAAGCGGAAATTACTATGATATCCAAGTGATATGGATGTGCTTCTTAATATACTGTTGAAAAACGTATAGAATGATTGAGATTGTTCGATGGCTGGTTATGGAGTTTACCGTTCGATTTGCTAGGGATTAGCTGGAGGAATCATTCAACTTACATTGTAGATAAATCAACAATATGATTATTACAGTAGCTCCGAAACACTTTGTTTGTCCGGCAAATCCCGACTTCCATTACAAGCGGAGCCCAGCAATCACACGTGTTTCGTCATGGAGCCTTTCTGAGATTGCTTAGTCGCTGGTGTTCCTCGCAATTGAACAGCAGGTTTGTTTTTTAGAGTACCGTGTGGATGGAGCTAATGGCACAATCGTAATCAATAAAAATGGTTAGCAAAAGTGCAGCACCTGGTGTGGATTGCCCTAATAGAGCTGATGACACTGTGCTGCACATTGATAATGTATGTAGTACTAGTATCAAGGTCGATAGACCTGAGACTATATGATGCTACAAGTTATTTAGGCTGTATCGCACTCTTCTTGGAATTGGGGAGTTTACTTCATTGAATGTGTCGATGAAGTAATCATCTGTCATTCCTGCAATGAAGTCTCTGGCCTTCTCTTCTAGCTTTGTATTATTCACATAGCTGGATGCTCTTGTGATATGATCGTTAAGGAAATGCTGGTACACACGTGAGTGCCTGTTTGTGTTTCTGAGGTCGTCTAGTACGGCATCATAAACACAGTGGTACATGTTTTGGATTTTCTGTTGGCCATTTAGGACCATTGGTGAGTTATAGATGTTCTTGCGATTGAACTCGGTTAGTTCCTTAAGGATTGCCACTGCACGGTTAGATAGTGCAACGAAGTCATTACCGAGACTGCTTCTTTCAATATCCCGTAGGAACCAGTTAATTATCCTGCGTTCGATGCTCTCGATCTGCGTATTATTCGTTTGACCAACTAATTCGCGACACTCGTATGAAAGTTGATCCAGGTCCTCGGTTGTTATGGCTCCAATAATAAGGGCATCTTGAATATCTCTACCAACGTAGCTGATCTTATCTGCTAACCGGACAGCGCATCCTTCCAGGGTCATGGGAATAAGGTCGACCTTCTGACCACGAAGCCTCTTGTTAAGCTCTGTATTGTGATCGTCCCATTGTTTGTTACGTTTGGGCTGGAGGGTTTGTAGATGAGATTCTCCATCGTGGCACAGAATGCCATCGAGTACTTGAAGGGTAAGATCCAATTTCTGGATCTTGTTGAGAAACAACACTCCTTGAACGTTGTGATGAAATTCACCAATCCGATGATCGGAACATATCTTTGATAGCGCATCTTCTCCAACATGGCCAAATGGAGGATGTCCTATATCGTGTCCCACCGCGATTGCTTCTACAAGGTCTTCGTTTATAGAGAGCAATCTGGAAATTTGCCTGGCGGTCCTAGCTACAAGCTGAATGTGAAGCCCCCTACGAGTGATATGATCGTTATCAATCAAATAGAATACCTGGGTTTTATCTGCATATCTCATATATGCTTTTGAGTGAATTATACGATCTGTGTCACGGAAGAAAGGTGCCCTAAGGTCGGGAATAGACTCGTTTTGAATTTCTCTGTCAAGATTCGGAACTGCCTCGGAGTTCTTGGTTGCGTACGATGAATAGAATGTCTCATGCTGCTCTTTGATTGAGTTGCCATCTCGTATTGCCATGGTGTTAACGTAAGACTCTTGGTGTCCGATGTTTTCGGTTACTGACAAGTCTTCAGTAGTATTATCTGGATTGGAGTTCATATCTGTCGTACTTGTTATTGAACCAGCTCCCATATTGATTGGAGTCTGATCATTCATTGACTGGGGTTGGAGACTATCATAGTCAAGGGTCTGGTTGTCACTGGATTCAGGTACGGAGGATTCAGTAATTGAAACCTGAGCTTCGATGGGTGCAGGAAGAACGGGTTCGTTAACCGGAATCTGGGATTCGATAGGTTCAGGAAGTACAGGTTCGTTAACCGGAATCTGAGCTTCGATGGGTTCAGGAAGAGTGGGTTCGTTAACCGGAATCTGGGATTCGATAGGTTCAGGAAGTACAGGTTCGGTAACCGGAATCTGAGCTTCGATGGGTTCAGGAAGAGTGGGTTCGTTAACCGGAATCTGGGATTCGATAGGTTCAGGAAGTACAGGTTCGGTAACCGGAATCTGGGCTTCGATGGGTTCAGGAAGAGCGGGTTCGTTAACCGGAATCTGGGATTCGATAGGTTCAGGAAGTACAGGTTCGGTAA
>JAXHVC010000008.1:0-5503 GCA_034189315.1 Chloroflexota bacterium
CATCGGTTCATGCGTGTATAAATCGTGTGCCACTTACCAAATCTCTTTGGTAATCCCCTCCATTTGCATCCGTTCTCCGCAACGTAAAGGATAGCATTCAGAACTTGTAGGTTTTCACTCTTCACATTGCCTCTTTGGGTTGGAAAATAGCATTCAATCCGACTGTATTGTTCAGGTGTTATCTCCATACAGTCGCTATATCATAAAACTGCTCTTAGTGTGAACACATCCTAGTATTTTTACGCTGGCTTAGTCTCTGGGATGAGTTGATTCGCCTATCGAGCATCCTGCGACTATGACACATGCATCCATGTCGGAGGAAGCCTGGAAGCCTAACGGGATAAATGATAATCTAATCAGGCTATCTAAGGGTTTGTAAAGTGCCGATGACCTGATCGAGGATCTGGAGCAGGCTATAGAACATATATAGCTGTATGCCTCCTTTCAGTGTGTCCTCGTGGGTCAATCATATCTAGTATAGCGACAGGGCACATATAGACAGTATTATGAATGCAGACTCTCTTAATATCAGAACTGGTTCCAAGATAGCGGTCATTGGCGGTGGACCTGCGGGGAGTTTCTTTGCGCTTCACCTCTTGCGCTTCGCTGATGAGATTGGTATCAGTCCCGAGATCTCCATATACCAGCAACGGGATTTCGATAGCCCAGGGCCTAAGGGCTGTAAGGGATGCGCTGGTGTTCTTTCTGCTAGTCTTCTACGAAACATGGGTGAGTTGGGTCTTGCTATACCTTCAGAGGTGCTACAGGACACAATAGAGAATTACGCTCTCCATAGCCCCTATACGTCTATTAGTATACATAGACCAGAACAGGGAGTGGAGGTTGCTAGCGTCTATCGGGGAGGTGGTCCAAGCGTATCCAGATATGAAGATCCAGCCAGCTTCGATGGATGGCTAATAAGAGAAGCTCAAAATCGTGGTGCGAACGTTCGTTATCAACAAGTGAAAGGGATCTATATTGGTCATGAGTCTAGGATTGAAGTGGAGGAAGAGAGGCTAGCTTACGACCTGATAGTGTTAGCCTCAGGAGCCAATACCAAACCCATACCAATGAAAGGTAGCAAGTATGTCCCTCCCAAGACACAGCTTATGGCTCAGGGTGAACTCTATGTAGGTGTCAATGATGCAGGATCGTATCTGGGTAGTGTAGCTCATGTGTTCTTGATACCTAGCTCAAAAATCATCTTTGGTACCCTGGTGCCCAAGGGACCGTCCATACATGTTTCGGTATTGAGTTCGGGAGATAAGCCTGTTTCTATAGAAGATTTCCTAAAACAAGATATTGTCCGAAGCATGCTACCAGGGCATTATGAACAAACATGTGCTTGTAGGCCACGGGCGGTGGTGAGTCCTGCATCGAACTATTATACCGATAGATTTGTAGCAGTGGGAGATGCGGCCGTGTCTAGGTTGTTCAAGGATGGAATTGGCTCCTCATTCCTGACAGCACGTGAGGCCGCACGCACTACTGTGTGGTATGGGATATCTCATAGGGATTTTAAGCAGCACTATTATCCTCTTTGCAGGGGTATTGAAAGAGACAATCAGTGGGGCAAGCTTCTCTTCTCGATCCATGCTAGATCAAAGAATTCCCGTGCCTTTCTTTTAGCGCAGCAACGTCTTGTTGGAGATGAGCAAAACAACACAACCGGACCACAGCCATTTACCAAGATGATCTGGGGTATGTTTACGGGTGGTTACACCTATCGAAGTATGACTCGTATGGCCTTTAATCCTGGTACTATGACAAGGCTCTCTAGATCCTTTGTCAGCGCGGGCTTGAAGGGGATCTTCCACAGGGGGATCGACGCCCCAAGAACACTAGAGGTGGGTAATAAGAGAAATATTGTCGTATTGGGTAGTGGATTTGCAGGTACCTACACGCTGAGAAATTTGGTGCGTCACCTGAACCGGAATGAAAACGTGGAAATCACGATGTTAAGCAACGAGAACTTCTTCCTGTTTTCTCCCCTATTGCATGAGGCTGCCATGGGCCGCATAGGAACTTGGCATATTGCCTATCCTATAAGGAAGCTGCATCACAAGGATAGGTTTAGCTTTGTTCAAGCCACTGTGGAAAGAATCGATCTAAGAGGACGTAGGATCATTACCGATTCAGGGGTTTTCGAGTACGACCATCTTGTGATGGCCTTAGGGAGTGTCCCTGATATGTCGGGATTGCCCTCAAACCAAAGCAATGTATATACACTCAAAACCCTTCGCGATTCTATGCTGATAAGGAATCATATTATCAGTGTTTTGGAACAAGCCAATGGGCAAGGGGATCTCCAAAAGCGTAAGCAACTCCTCACTTTCATTGTTTCTGGAGGGGGATATACAGGCGTCCAATTGGTAACCGAGCTGAGGGATTTCATCTTTAGGCATTTACTTAAGTCTTATCGTACATTGAATCCACAGAATATACGGATTGTTCTGATAGAGGCAGAGCAACAGATCACGGGAGGATTGCATCCCAAGCTTGCCAACTATGCCATGAGGCAACTCGGACGTATGGGCATCGACGTAAGGCTGGAATCGCGCGTTACGAATGTATGGGAAAACCGAGTGGAGCTGAATAATCATGAGATCCTACCTACCAATACGCTTTTGTGGGTAGCTGGAGTTGTGGCCAATCCTCGGATTGCAGAGCTTGAAATTGAACAGGACAACATTGGTAGAGTAGTGGTCCAGGAGGACCTTGAAGTTCGTGGCTTCCCTGGTGTATATGCTGCTGGTGACTGTGCCTGCGTTATAGATCCTGAATCAGGTCAGACAGTACCTCCGAGAGCACATAATGCGGTGCGCCAAGCCATGGTGGTTTCTCATAACATCCTCGCTGAAATCCGGGGTACCAATAAGAAGACCTATCACTATAACCAAAGTGGGGAGGTGGTGTCTTTGGGTGCCTCTCAGGCAGTCTTTCGTTTCCATGGATTTCGAGCATATGGCCTGTTAGCACGACTGGTCTGGCTAGGTGGTTACTCCTTACTTGTAATGGGGAGATATAACCGAGTGAGGATTGTTATGGACTGGTTGTCCTCTATGATCTTTGGTCGAGACACTACCTATATCAGATTAGAGAAGGATTGATGGAGTTAACAACGAGCCTGTTGTCAGCTACTTCCATCGTCCTTAACTTGAGGCACGGAGTATTAAATGTTGCCTCTTCCATATAGCCCGCATGTTTAAAGTATTTCATTCATACTTCCCGAGCGGTAGCCAAATAGGTCTAGCGTTATATAGTTGTAGCCAAGCTTCCTCAATCTTTCCGTCACTTGAATTCGTAAATCCTCTTCACAGAATCGTTCGATGTCATCTGGGATAACCTCTATTCTGGCAATGTCTTGGTGATCCCTCACACGAACCTGCCCGAAGCCGAGCGTATGCAAGAAATCCTCAGCTTTGGCAACACGGTGTAATTTGCTGGGCGTTATCTTATCTCCGTAGGGGAATCTGGAGGCCAAGCAGGCAAATGACGGTTTATTCCAAGTGGGGAGGCATAGCTGCTTCGAATACACTCGAATATCATCCTTGGTAAGTCCAGCTTCGCTTAAAGGGCTTCTTATCCCAAGCTCCCTTGCCGCATCGCGTCCCGGACGAAAGTCGTCCTCATCGTCAAGATTGGACCCATCGGCCACGCACTCAAGTCCTTCTTGATGGGCAATTTGTAATAACTTGGTGAACAACTCCTTCTTGCAGTAATAGCAACGACGGGGTGGATTATCGGAGAATTCCGGTATATCCAATTCCTCTGAGACAATGGTAATGTGCCTGGCTCCGAGTGCATTAGCGATCTCCCTACCTTCCTGGTATTCCCACTCGGGGTAGGTCAGTGATCTGGCTGTAACCGCAACGACCTTATCTCCCAGTGTATCCACTGCCACCTTGAGTAGGAATGTGCTGTCCACCCCGCCTGAGTAGGCGATTAGAACACTCCCCATCTCATGGAGGATATGCCTCAATTGACTCAGTTTGTCTGTCATATGCTGCTCTGCGGACTCATGAATGAAAGATCAATTCTCTAGGTAACTTTAACACCTGAATAGCCATAGCTCAATTTCTAGTGTTTTGTATACTCAATTAGTCGAATTCAAGAAAGGCTCTTGTGGACTTGTTGTATGATAGGGAACGTGCAGGGTGTTGCTGGTTTACTTAGTATTACTAGACATAAAACGTATAGAATAATCGTATGGATCTAACAGTATTGAATTTGTGGTAACAATTGCAGAGGAGACCTATTGACCGAAAAGGTCCATCATCACACCATATCTACAGGTAGCAAGCTTAAATATGGTATTGCCCTCACCGGTGTAATCCTTGTGGTGGAGGTGGTGGGAGCGCTGTTGTCTAATAGCTTAGCGCTGCTCAGTGATGCCGGACATGTATTTACTGATCTCCTCGCCCTTTCCCTCAGCTGGTATGGTGTGCATCAGGCGGAACGCCCTCCTAGCCATCGCATGACCTTTGGCTATCACCGGATTGGCGTGATAGTGGCTATCGTCAACGCTGTTAGTATCTTAGCCATAGCTGTGGCAATACTCTACGAAGCCTACCGGCGAATGCAGGATCCTCCTGAAGTTGATAGTGTCCTCATGCTCAGCGCGGCCGTTGTGGGTCTGGTTGTCAATGCCTTTGTTGTTTACTGGTTACGCCATGATCAACAGACCAATATCAATGTTCGCAGTGCCTTCTGGCATGCGTTGGGGGATGCCCTGGCCTCTGTGGGTGTGATAATTGGAGGGGTTATCATACTGGCGACAGGATGGTTTTGGGCAGATCCGATAATCAGCGTGTTAATCGGGCTGATTATCACTGTGGCTGCATGGCGTATCTTGAGGGAAGGGATGAGGGTGCTCTTGGAGGCCACACCTCGACATGTGGATGTGATGCAGCTAGCAGATGCACTGAGGGGCATTAATGGGGTGAAAGACATTCATGATCTACATGTCTGGAGCATCTCTCCTGAAATACATGCTATGAGCTGCCATGTGCTCATCGATGATGTTGCCACCAGCCGGGCGGCTGTGATTCGCGAGACGATCGAGGATGTGCTTCGTCAGCAGTTCAATATCGGACACACTACACTGCAGATGGAGTGCCACCAATGTGATGTCGATGATGTCTTCTGCAATCTGACCTGCAGATCCGGTGATGAAGGCGATGAGCCATCGTGATATCGGTGTGTCCTTTATGTGACACAAAGAGACTGCCCCTTCCTAAAGCAATCATTTGGATTAATGATTGCCTTTGTTGTGGAGACTCAGAGAGGGTTTTGATCCAGTGATTTAATATAGCTAGTCCTTCCTGCCTCCTGGTCGGAATCCCCTTCCCTACCGCCTATCTAGATTCCCTCCTTCACGGGAATTGTAGATGTTACGTAATTCGAGGACAGGATTCATTAAATTGAGCAGGTGTTTTTCCTCCTAGGGCTTGATGTGGTCGGTGATGGTTGTAATAGAGAAGGTACTGCATGAGCTCGTCTT